>CAUQFM010000024.1:0-21944 GCA_963517295.1 uncultured Vagococcus sp. | reverse complement strand
CAATCAAAGAAGCAACCGCACGTTCAGCACGTCTTGTAATCGTTCTAGCAACATGTAATTGACAACTAGCTTTGTTACCACCTGGTAAAATAAAGCGCTCTATTTTAGGTAGCTTTTCTGTGTGTCCATCAATTCTATCTTCTAGCCATTTAATGTGCTCTGATGTGATTATAAAAGGCATTTCATTCGATACATTGGCCAAATCAGTTCCACAATCAAACAAATAATTTTGAACTTCTGTTAATTCAGCCACAAGTTCTTGACTATTTTTAAGTTCTTTCACTTCACAAATACTTAAACCTACTTGAGAGTTAATTTCATCGGTTGTTCCATAAGCTTCAACACGCTTGTTACCTTTGTTGACACGCTTACCACCAATCAAACTAGTTTTCCCTTTGTCTCCACCTTTTGTATAAACTTTCATGTTGTCACATCCTTTATTTATTTCATTTCAAATTTAGATAAATTCCAAACAACTTCGTCGCCAGCTTTTAATTTGTACTCATTAGCACCAATTTCAGCTTCTTTACCATTTACTTGATAAATCCAATATTTTTGAGCTTTATTATCTTGTTTTTTCCCATCAATCGAAGCAATCATATTGTTTTCTTCACCAATTTTAAAGTTATCTGCCATAATATCACCTAGTAAAGCATCTTCTTTAATTTCGATATCTTTAGTGCTAAATTCTTTGCCATCTTCTTGTAAAACAACTTTAACGGCCTTTTCTGTTTTTTCTGATGAAACAACTTCTGAACTTGCTATTTCTTTACTACTATCTTTGGTTGTGTCTGCTTGTTTTGATCCACATCCTGTTAACGCTACTAATAATACAACTAAACCTACTATTTTCTTCATTTCTATTCCCACTTTCTTAATTTTTCAAACCGTATTTGTTTTTAACACGTTTAATTTTCATGCTAAGCGGCTTGATTAATACATTGACAAATGTTGCATTTGATATCATATACGTCATTGTATAAGGTATCGCTGGAATTAATACAGTGAAGTAGCGACTCCATGTAAATACACCATCAATGGACAGCACTGTCCAAATATCCATTAGGAGTGAATAAACGACTCCTGATAAAATTGCTAATAAACTAATAATTAATCGATTATTTTCATGTTTCCTAATCCATTTACTTCCAGCTATTAATCCTATTAATCCTGTTGTTAACATTTGAAATGGTGTCCAAGGACCTTGAGTAAATATCATATTTGCCACAAATGGTGAAAGTGCACCCACCATAAAGCCAAACAACGGTCCAAATTGTAGTCCAGATATTATCACAACAGCCACTAACGGATTAATCGAAGGCGTAAAGAAAAAAATGATCTTTGAAACAACTGCCGTTGCCGTCATCACAGCTATTAAAACTAATTCTCTTGTTGCCATCTCTTTTTTTTCAAATTTCTTAAAAAAAGGAACAAATGAAAGTAGCACAACAAAAAAAGAAAGCAAGTTGTAACGATTATACTTATAAAAAAAGTACATGATAGAAATACTCAAAATAATAAAGATTAAGGAAATTAAATTTTTCTTTAGTTTATTCATTGATTACAGATCCTTTTTGTAAAGAACGCCATTGTTCTTTAGCTTGATCAAAGGTTATAATCTTTGGAAAATAATTTTTAAGTATTTTATTAATTGGTGTTGTATAAAAATAGTTATTAGAAAAGAACGTCTCTGGATCAGAAATTGAAATCATCTGTTTATCAAAAAATAGACCACAACGATCAGAAATATTTGCCGAAAATGAGATATCATGAGTTACAACAATAATTGTTTTTCCATTTTTAGCCAGTTCTTTTAAAATTCCAGCTATTTTTTGTTTATTTTTAGTGTCGATTCCTTTAGTCGGCTCATCTAGAAATAAAATAGTTGGTTCTAATAATAATATTTTTCCTAATGCTACTAACTGCAGCTCTCCACCACTTAAATCATAGGGATGTTGCTCTATCAATTGTTCAATCTCTAAAAGTTTAACTACTTTTGTAATTTTTTCTTCTATATCATTTTGTTTCATAACTTTTAAAAAAGAATAGTAGTCGTCTTTGACTGTTTCTTTAATAAACATTGAAACTGGTTGTTGAGGTAAGTACGCAATTTCATGACCATACTCTTTTCCCTTATTCTTTATCTTTTTACCATTCAATTTAATTTTACCTTGATAAGGTGCTACAAGGCCACTCATCACCTTGATCAACGTACTTTTTCCAGAACCATTTCCACCTAAAATAGTGAAAATTTCACCTTGATTAATAGTTAATGAGACATCGTTTAAAATATCAACATCCAATCTAGAGTACTTAAATGAGACATGTTTCAGAGAAACGGCTATTTTTCTTTCTACTTCAATTTCTTTTTTGATCTCAGTAGATAGTTTAGCTAGCTCTTTACCCTCAAAAAAAGCATTGGTCTCTCGAATTCCTTCACTAATCGTTAATGGATAAGGACTATTTAACTCTAACAAATGATGCAAACGGATGATTGAAGGCAAATTCTCCTCTCCCTTTTCAGAAGACAAAAGAGTTTCGATTAATTCAAAAGGCGTACCAATAATCGACCTTTTTTCTTTTCTTAATAAAAGTAATTGATCAGCCATTCCAAAAATTTCTTCTAAATCATGCTCTGCTATGATAATCGTTGTGTTTAATTCTTTATTAATTCGATTAATCGTTCTTAAAAAATCTAGTGAAGCAATCGGATCAAGTTGTGCTGTTGGCTCATCTAGTATAACGATTTCTGGTTGCATGACTAATACTGCAGCTAAATTTAACAATTGTTTTTGACCACCTGATAACTCACTTATATTTTTATGGTACCAGTGGTGGATGCCAAAATAATTTGCCATCTCACCAATTCGACTTCTGATAACTTCTCTCGGTAATCCTAAATTTTCTAAGCCAAAGGCAAGTTCTGACCAGACTTTATCAGTCACAATTTGAGCTTCTGGATCTTGCATAACATAGCCTATTTTTGCAGCAGCTTCTTCATCTGATAAATCTGAGAGCAGTCGTTGATTGAAATAAATAGAACCCGTCATCTCTCCATTTGGTACTAATTCTTTTTTCATTAATCTGAGTAGAGTACTTTTTCCGCTACCCGAATCACCCATTACAACGATAAAATCGCCTTTTTTAACATTAAACGAAATATCTTTCAAAATAGTTTGAGAGTTACCATCATACCTAAATCCTATATTTTCCATTCTAAGTATGTCCATCGCACTCTCTCCTTTAATTCAATTAATAAGGGTAAACTTAAAAGTATCAATAGACTGATATACCCTATTAACGAAGTGTTTTCTTCTATATTAAGATTTACTTTAGGATAGTAATAAAATGAAAAACCGCCACTAGCAGAACAATAATAAATGCCGCTTAGCAATATTAGAGCACTCAAAGCTAAACCGATGTCTCTTTTTTGGATACTGTAAGCTTGATACTGTGTTCTATTTTTTAAGCCATACCCTCTAGAATTCATCGAATCCGAGGTAATGATAGCTCGCTCTAAAGACCATCCAAATAGACTTAAAAAAGTTTGATACTCTTTTTCAAGTTTATTTCGATCTTTTGATTCATTAGATAATCCAATTCCTTTTTGGGCAAGTTTAATATTATCTACTTCTTTTTGATACAAAGGAATAAATCTTAAAATCATAGATAAAACAAGAGAAAGTTTAGGCATTCTCTTCCCGAAAAGATATAGTATCTTCTCGCTATCAAATGAATGCGAAAATAATCGGAACCATATCAGAATAGAACACATCATTATCCCAAAAGAAAAGCCATAAAATAACGATTCAAATGTAAATCGATAAACTTTCGAAGCTCTCAATCCCCATTCAAATAAAATGGTTCTTCCCGTGTGTACAAATAAAAAATTTCCTACTGTCGAAATAATGAGAATTAAAAAGAACAATTTAAAATCTCTTTTAACTTGCTCACCTTCTACCAATCGCCATTGTGTCATTAGGCCAATAACTAGTGCTATTACTCTTATAATCGGATTAACTGAAAACATAATAATCGTTAAAACAAAACAAAAGTATAAAAAAATAAATAGTGGGTGAAAATGATGGAAATATTGTTTTTTTGAAGAATTCATAAACTATCCTCAACTTTATTATATATTAATTAGTCATTTTATTTTTTAAAAATTTGAATAGTGACTATTCACTTTATAATACCACGGAAAAAGAACAAAAAAAACAGCTCATCAAAAAGAAAGCGTTTACCTTAACAAGTTTTTGTTATACAATATAACATGTAGTATTTAAATAAACTAGGGGGTGTTTTATTGGAGATAAGAACATTACAAACCTTTCAAGTTGTCGCTGAAGAATTAAATATGACCAAAGCAGCAATCAAACTAAACTACTCACAACCAACAATTACTAAACATATTCAAAGTTTAGAAGCTGAACTTGGCAGTATTTTATTGATTAAAAGAAATGGTAAATATCTCTTAACACGAGCAGGGGAAGAACTCTATATGAGATCAATTAATATTTTAAAAGAAATCAACTTAATAAAAAACATTTCTCCTGACCACGGTAATCATATTTCTTTACAACTACAAGGTCATGACTATTATGGTTTTCGTTATTTTATGCCTGCAATCAACAAAATGGCTCGATCAAATGAATCTGTAACCTTTACTTTAAATGGGGCTAGTAATGAAGAAACCATTAGCAGAGTACTTAAAAATGAGATTGATCTTGGTATTATCACAGGTAAAATAGCTAGTTCAGATCTAATTACTAAACAAATTGCAGTTGAAAGCACGGCTCTTTGCATTCATTATTCTCTATTTAATTCAGATTTTTCTTTAGATGATTATTTTTCTAAATATCCCATCGTCATTGATCAATCTGAATACTATAACTATGATAACTCTTTTCAACAATCACTTAACCAACCAACAATTATTAATACCAGTAGTGATGAAATCGTTCAAGAAGCGATTCTATCTGGTAAAATGCTAGGTATCGTTAGAACGGGAAGACTTCAAGAACACATTGATTCTGGAATAATCAAAATTGTTGAAGTCATAGCAAAAGAAGAGCCGATTCAAGTTATCATGAATAAATCAAATTGTAAAAATCAAACAATCTCAACCCTTTTTAACTTTGTTTGCCAACAGGGCACTCACAATGCACCTAAATTACAAACGATTAAATGGGCATAATTGAATCATACCAGTTCTTTTACTTGCAGGTAAAAGAACTTTTTTAATTAAAAAGAGCCACTTTGTTTTTACACAAAGTGGCCCATGTTTTTTACATGATCAGCCACTTTTCTACTCCCGAAAAAGTGAATTTAGAATAAAACCAATGTTCCTGACTTAAACATCTAAAGATGCTCATACAGTTGCGGGTACAGTGTTGGCTTTTCACCAACTTCCATTGTCATTCAAAATGAATGTACATATTCTAAATTTAACTATAAACGTATTATAACGTATCTTTTTTCTTTTTGAAAGCCTTTTCTAAAAATTAACTTTCGAACACTTTTTCGCCAAATGATTTTTCAAGTAGAGTTAAAGCTGCTTCTTCATACTTAAAAGCAAGAACACCTAATGAAGCCATAATGTAATCATGATCAATCAATATTTTAACCGTTCCAGTTGGAAGTAACAAAGCTGATTTTGATTCTTTATCTTTTGGTATTTTCCTTAAAATATCAGGTCCATTTTCAAGTCTTGTCAAAGCTCCGCCTGTTCCAATCACAAACTTAACATTAGATAAATCTTTGCCTTGTGCTAATGTCGATCTACCAGTTGGTCCATAAACATACCTTACTTGACCAGCATGTCTTTCAACTGCTGCTAAAGTGGCTGCTTCTGAGAGCACTTTAACTAATTTTCTTTCTTGATCATTTTTGGGAATTGAGTGATATTCATGACGAAAAGTTTCTAAATCAAAACCTTGTTTTATTAACTCTTCTTCACCTACTAGATCAATGACATTTTCCTTATTGACGTATAGTCCCAAATCACCTTCAACTGTTCGTTTAGCAAGTGGTTCTGGCGCTACTTGAATTTTTGAAATAGCTTCTGTCCCTTCTGTAACCGAATGAACATCCGTTGTTGCTCCACCTACATCAATTACCAAAACATCACCGATTTTTTCATAAATAAGTTTACTTAAATTCATCACTG
Source organism: uncultured Vagococcus sp. (assembly GCA_963517295.1). Classification (GTDB taxonomy): domain Bacteria; phylum Bacillota; class Bacilli; order Lactobacillales; family Vagococcaceae; genus Vagococcus. The sequence goes on along the minus strand of CAUQFM010000024.1, from coordinate 15,775 downwards.
CTGCCGGCGTTGGTGTAATTGTTCCATTCACAATATCGTAGACATGTTCCATTCCAGGTGCATGTACGATATGTTTTTCAAAGGTATCTTGAATGACTTTTCTTGTTGGTTCAACATTTAACTCATCAATTTTTGGGAAAACATTTTCAACAACATAAAGATCATTGTCATAATTTTCAAAAATTAATTTTATTTCTTCATCATTTTCAATATTTCCTGCGTAAATAACGGGTATCGGTAAATTTAATTCAGCTACTTTTTCAGCATTATTTAATGCTGTTTCTCTTTCACCATAATCCACACCACCTGCTATAAGGATAATATTAGGATTGGTATCCTGTAATTTTTTTATGTCTGTTCGGCGCATATTACCAGCAGTAACCATCTTAACGATAGCACCTGCACCTAGAGCTGCTTCTTTAGCAGCTCGTGCAGTCATATCAAATACTAAACCATGAACAGTCATTTTTAAGCCGCCTGCTGCTGAAGATGTAGCGAATAGTTCATCATATGTTAGTGTTTCTGCATGTAACAATTTTTGTAAATCTCGAATACTATTTTCTAACCCGATTCGTACGTCTCCTTCTTCAACAGTTGTTGCTGCTTGTCCTTGACCAATAAACTTTGGTGAACCTGTATGAATATCGTGGAACGCATTAACTACTGTTGTTGTTGAGCCTATTTCTGCTACCAAGATATCTATTTTCATATTATTCTTTTTCCATTTCTCTGCGTCGTTCCACTAGAGCTGTTGCTACATTAGATCCATTGCTTCCACGACCAAAGGCTGCGTCCATACCATGTTTCACGGCTACTTCTGGAATTACTTGCGTTCCCCCAGCCATAATCATAATCTTATCACGAACTCCTTTTTCAATTGCTAAATCATTAATTCGTTGCATATTTTTATAATGAATATCATCATGACTAATAATAGTCGAAGCTAATATAGCATCTGCATTTAATTCGATTGCTGCGTCCACTAATTTTTCAACCGGCACACTTGTACCCAAATAATGGACTTCAACACCAAATCGTTCAATACCGCCATGTTTGATATCGATTATTTCTCTTAAACCTACTGAATGCTCATCTTCTCCTACTGTCCCTGCTACAATTACCATTTTTTTACGTTTGATTTCTTCACGAATTTCATCATCTGACATGACAATTGGTTCTTCTGGAATAATTAATGACTCTTTTTTAATTGAGAAAGGCATACGAGCTTTCATCTCAATCCGTGTTCCTTCAGCGGCTTGCATGACTTCTTTATTGATAACTTCACAATCTTCAAGTCCCATTTTTTTACCCATTGCAAGGGCTGCAAATTCTGCTACACGAATTGATTCAGGTATCATTAATGTCATAAGAATAGTTCCGTCCCCTTGCCATTCAGCCTCAGGTTTAATTAACCCTTCTTCTCTAAATTCTCTTGTCTCTTCAAGACGTAAATTAACATTATCATTTTCATCTAATTCATCAATAAAAATAATTTTATCTGGATTTTCAAAAGTAGAACCGCCGATTAATTTAGAAGGATCTTCTACAGCTGATTCGTCATATTGAGCAACATTATTGTTACCAAAGTGAGCTGTAACTGGCGCCATATAGTCTTCATCACGTTTATAAACTGTATCTGCTCCAACGCCACCATTGATTTTTCTAGAAATACCATCTTCATTTCTTTCTGGGTAATTACCAGAATCCACAAAGAAAGCATCTTCTACAGATTGGAAATAGCCACCCGCTTCAATCATTCCTTCTAAGAATAAAACAGATCTTTCTTTAATTTCACGTGCTTGTTCTCTTAATGGGCCATCTTCTTTTAATTGAACCATCTCATTAAACCCATCTAACCCTTGGAACACTTGTTTAGCAGTATCTACCGCTTCAACATTATAAATATGCCAAGGAACATTACGACCTTCATCAGGCGTTATCGTTGATTGGATATCAGCACTTGTTAGTTTAGAAATTAATATATTTAATACATGCGTAACTGTTGCTTCACGAGTTGATGCTTCCATGTATTTCGTGTTTTGTTGAGCACGCATACGATATTCACTAAAGAATTCACGTAATGCGACTGCGTATGGTAAATCTAAGAACATAGAGGTTGCTGGTGGTGCTGTTGGTGGCACTGTCGATAAACAAATATCTGATTTAGCCATTCCAACTTTATATGAAAAGACTGAGTTAAGAGCATGCTGTACCATTAATTCTGGCATCACTTTCCAAGCTTCACGAGCCGTTGCATTGGCATTATGAGCCCCATCAATTTGAGCAATTCCTGCCCATGCCATCACCTTTTTAGACTCACACGCATCAATAAAAGAGCGAACCATATTTATATTACGATATAAAACGTTATATTGTGGATCTTGATGGGCTCCGTTAACACCTTCTTCAGCAAACATTACTGCAACTTCTGGTCCAGCAATACCTGATACATAACTATGGTAATTAATTGGACGTCCAACTTCTTCTTCAATCGCATCTAACGCTTTTCTTTGGGCACGAACTTGTTTTCTTGTAATTGGAATACCACCAATACCTTGAGGAGTTCCTTCGATTAAACCTTCAAAATGATATTGTCCAGCGGTTCTAATAACCATAATATGATCAGCACCATGCCAAGCTGCCATACGCATCCGTCTGATATCATCTTCAAAACGACCAGAAGCAATTTCTGTTGTGATAGATGATATTCCCTGAGGATCAATATTTCCAAAGTATTTTGCTGAAGGCAGTGGAACATATTGTTTTAAAGATTCTGCCATATCTTTGTACTCAAACTTATGTAATTGATAATTTGGTACTGGTGTACGCCAAACCCAACCACGACGTTTAGGACGGTAGTTTTCTAAATCAGTAAGGATTTCATTAATATCTAATTTTTTATTTTTATCTAATTTTATTGTTTCTGACATAATTAGTTACCTCCCTTAAAAATATTAAGAACTTCATCCCAATATTCGCCTTGACTTAATTTTAAGCCGGCTTCTCTAATTTCTATATTTTTTTCTTTAGCAATGCGGTAAACAATGTGTCCTGCACCTTTACCCATTAATTCATGAGTTAATACACGATTAACAATTTCTGTTGCTTCAATTGAAGAGAAGCCCATTCTTAGTAAAACAGAACGCTCAATAGATGGAGAGGTATATTCTTTACCCATTTCTAACATTGGTTCCATAATTTCTTCTGATAATGCCCAAAAACGTGTTTTTAATTCTTCGTCTGATAATCCAGCAAGATGTTTTCTTGCTTCTTCGTAAGTTACTTCTTTCATCCTATTCACCTCTTAATTTTTTAGTTGTTCAATATGATTAATAACATCTTCTACTGTTCCATTAATTTCTTCAGCAAGATAAGCTAATTCTTCTTTAGTCAGCTCGCGTTCAATTCCTTTAATTGCATTTCTAATAGCTGAATGTCTTAATTTATTTAAATCAATATCTTTAATTTGAATTGCTTTTGGTGAGTCTGGTAAAACGATTGAGACACCCGGTTTTTCATCTCTAGGATTTCCAAAATGAATATCAATTCCATTGTCTCGTGCAAATGATAATTGCGGTTGAACTGTTTTTCCTGCCCCTGTATATTCAGTTTCTTGGACTAAAATAATTTGATCTTCGTCCATTTCTTGAGCAATCGCAAAGGCTGCGGCAAGAGATGTATTTCCAGCGGGACCTTTTTCCAATCCCTCTAAATTTGCCAACATTTCTGTGACATAAAAAACTTCTCCTTGGCTCATCGTTACATAACGATCCATGTAACGTAGTGGACGAGCTGCAGAACGTGGAACATCTGATCGATCTGGCCCTGTTGTAAAGGGAACACCAAATCCAGTATGGCCTGTTGTAAATGACTTACGATTAAAATCACCATCTGAAGCCATATGCAACCCGGTTAAATCAACACTGGCTGCCACAATTTTAGAGGTTGCATTGCCCGCCTTGATCATTCCTCTTGCTGTTCCTGTTAAGTTACCACCACCAGCATTAGTTGCAACAACAACGTCTGGTTGCTTACCAATTTCTTTTTCAAATTGTTTCACGATTTCATAACCTAATGTTTCTACTCCTGCAATCCCAAATGGCGTGTATAACGAAGCGTTAAAATAGCCTGTTTGTTCAACAATTTGTAAAAATTGATAGAATAATTCTGGCCCAACAGTTAATTGAACCACCTCTGCTCCCAAAGCTTCACATTTCCTCGCTTTTTCAACAATTTCCGGTTGTCCTTTACCTTTTGAATCAAAACATTCTTGAACGACGATACATTTCAAGCCTAATTTTGCAGCATGAGACGCAACTGCCGCTCCGTAATTACCACTGGTTGCAGTAACTACTCCTTTGTAGCCTAGTTTTTTCGCATGATAGCAAGAGACTGATGCTCTTCGGTCTTTAAAACTACCAGAAGCATTCGCCGCTTCATCTTTCACAAAAATACGGGCTCCTTTTCCAGGTGGCGCATATTTACGAGAGAGTGCTGTAATATTTTTTAGTTCTACAATCGGTGTATGACCAACACCTAACATTGATTGAATTTCAATCATTTCATCAATTGAATAACCCACTTCAGACATCATGCGTTCATAATCGAAAGCTACGTCTGATAGTTTGAAATCTTCATAGTTAATTTTTAGAGAATCTTGAACTATTTTGTTCTTGCGATCCATGACCGCTTTATAACTATTGTTAGACATTAATAATCACCTCCAAATAATTCTTTTCTAACAGTTCGATCAATTTCTAAAATTTCTGGAATAAATTCACCAAAACTATGTCTAAAAGTTGGATTTACTTGGATTAATTTACCCTCAACTAGGCGACCAGTTACTGTTTTAACAGTAACAAGATCTCCCATCTCAGCATCTTTTGTTAAATAACCTTTAACCCACATTTCTAAGGGAACACTTTTAGTATCATCGGGTACTTGCGGCGCTCTTTCTTCAGTAGTAAGAACAACTGAATGAACTTGAACCCATTCATTTTTCTTAATCATTTATAAAGCCTCCAGTAATTAGTGTTATTATTTTACGATTTTTGCTTCTGGGTGAATTTGATCTCTAAAATCACCTAAAATAGCGTGTGGAATTGGTAAATCAATCATAGTCACTAACCCCGGACGAGCATTAATTGTTTGCGGAATCATATTGACACACATTGCAATCGTTCCTACACCACCTTCAACTTCTGGTGAGTTAACGACATTGATTGCTGGATTACCATCGATAATCACATAATCTCCAGTATTAACGCCAACTTGTTCTGGTTCAATTTGTTGTGGATGATCCATTTCAATGATTGTTTCTCCGTCTTTTTTACCCCAAGCCTTCATAGCAACACCCGCAATTGTTCCAGCTTTAGCTTCCCCGTGAGGCGCTACACGGTCAACATCCGTTACGATTGGTTCCATATCTTGAACGATTTCGTCTAATTCTAAGCCTAAAGCTGTTGACATTAATGAGATAGATTCTGGGAATCCAACGTGACCAGCCAGTGTGCCGTCTTTTTTACCTTTTTCAAATGCTTCAACAGAAATCCCAATTCCTTGTTCTTCCATTACAGCTGCCCCAAATGGAGAGAGTGAATTCACACGGCGTGACGTGATTTTTTTAATATCTGTACAAGCACCAGTCATCACTAATACTAAGACATCCATGATTAAACCAGGATTGATCCCAGTTCCTAATACAGACACACCATTTTCTTTAGCTAAAGCATCTATTTTATCTGCTAATTCAGGATTTTGTGCGCGAGGATAAGCCATTTCTTCAGCACTTGTTACAACGTTCATTTTATTTTCAACGATTAATTTTATTTTATCGAATGCTTTTGCTGTAAATGAATCAGTACATAATAAAACAACATCAGCTCTTTTTTCTGTTATGTATTCTTCAACAGTACCAATTTTGATATTTTCTTTTCCTTCAAACGTTTCACCTAAATGTTCAAAAATGGGTTTACCAATTTTATCGCCAATATCAATTGCTCCAACAACGTCTACCCCTTTTTTTCCTAATAACATACGAGCCATTCCAGAACCCATAGCTCCCATTCCCCAAATAATAACTTTTACGTTTTCCATAAATATTGCCTCCTAGTATTTTTTTATATAAATTCTTTTTTAACATACTCACTGGTAAAACAACTTAATAATGAACCATAATCTAGACTGAACGACACTTCGTCCCCTACTTGGTAATCCTTCTCTGCCTTTGTAAAATCAATAATCAGATGGTCTGAACTTGCTCCGACAATCTCAAGTCGTGGATCAAGTGGCACAATAGCTGCGTTATCAACATCTTGTCGACCAATCCCTACAATTCCTCGCTTCATTAATCCTTTATCGATAAAGGTTGGCTTATTGCCAAAAGCATCTACTCCCACCTCACCAATTGGATAGGAGGGTTTCGTTTTGTATTCTACAATCTCCGTTTTTAAAGTAAAAACATCTTGATGCATCTCTTCATAATCTTTTCCATAAGCTGTTTCTCTACCTAAAACAAACGCTTCCCCGATTCGTAGATTTGTAATGCCACTAGGTAAATTTTCTTGACTGTCTGGCTCTAACATATAGATTGAACTCGAATTACCGCCAGAAATTATTCTTAAATCAACTTTGAAACGAGCTTCTATTTTTTCTTTGTAATAAACTAACTTATTTAAAATTTCTTCAGTCGGAATAACAGCGCCATAACAAGTTAAGTTAACACCTAAGCCAACTAATTCAATATTGTTTAATTGAACTATCTGCTCAACCACTGAATAAAGTTCTTCTTCTTCAAAAATCCCTTCTCTTAAGTCACCCAAATCTACCATTAGAAGTATTTTATGTGTTTTATTTTGCTTTTTAGCTTCTTCATTTAATTGTTGAATAACTTTAATTTCTGTATTAAAACTAATATCTGTATATTCAACAACTTCTGAAATCTCTGATATCATTGGAATTCTAACCAAAACTTTTTCTTTAGTAGTTTTTGAATTTTTAATAAAATTTTCAATGCGTGAATCACCTAAATAATCAATTCCTTCACATTTTTCGTAAACAGATATTATCTCAGGATGTGCTGAAAAAGATTTAGTGATAGCGGTTACAAAAATATTTTGATCAGCCTTAATTTTTTTAGAAAGATAATCTAGATTGTCTTTCAATTTAATTAAATCTACAACAACTCTTGGATTTTTCATGGTTCACCCCTCTAAAATAATGATGTTCTATCTATATATAAGTATATATCAGCAAATAAAGATTAAATTGCCAAATTGGAATAGTGACTTTTCTATTTCCCCTTACTTCAATACTTTTTTACTATTCTTATCTTTTTTTTCATAATAAGCATAGACAGGTAAACCGAGTAACATAATACCAATTCCAGCCATTGCGTACGTAAACTGTGTAATGATCGTACTAATAACCACAGCCGCACCTCCTAAAATTGCTATAATTGGAATAATTGGGTATAAAGGTACTTTGTAAGGTCTAACTGCATCTGGATGTGATTTCCTTAATTTAATTACCCCATAAAATGTTAAAATATAAAAATTCCAAATCATAAACGTTGATAAATCAGTTAATAAATCATATTTCCCAGTTAAACAATAAAGAGAAGAAGCAATAAATACAAACCATGTGGCATTAGATGGCACACCGTTTTTATTTACTTTTTTTAGAACATTACTAAAAGGTATCCTGTCACTTTGAGCTAGTGTGAATGTTGATCTTGCTGCTGTAAAAACATAACCATTCAATCCACCAAATACCGAAATTAAAATACCGATAGAAACAAATTGTCCACCACGTTGACCAAACAAAACTTTGGAAACATCTGCTGCAGGTGTTTCAGTTAACATTAGCTGATCTGCTGGCATTACCCAAAGATAAGCAACATTCATAATAATATAAATAAAAGAAACGATAGAGATACCTAAAATCAACGCCTTGGGAAGATCTTTCCCTGGATTTTTCATTTCACCAGCAATCATTCCGACACCCATCCAACCATCAAAAGCAAATAAAGCTGCTAGTAAAGCTAACGAAAAGGCTTTACCCGGATTAAGATCTGGACCTAATAAAGGTGTTAACACGTCATTCCCTGTTCCTTTAACAAAACTCACCGCAATGATAGTTACCAAAGGAATTAATTTCCCAACTGTGGCAATATTTTGTATGATACCACTTGTTCGTGAGCCTAAATTATTCATAAAGGCTAAAAAACCTGTTGTCCCAATGGCTAGTAAAACTTTTGGCCAGTAATTATCAGATGGAAATCCTAACAAACTAGCACCCTGAACACCAAATACAACGGCAATAGCTGCTGTTGATCCAGTTTGGTAAAGTGCTGAATCTACCCATCCCGTCATAAATCCCATCTTCGGACCATAGATATCATGAATGTAAGTAACCATTCCCCCCGTTTTGGGAATCATGCCAGCTATTTCAGCTGCGGTCAATGCACCTGCAAGTGAAAGTATCCCTGCAATAACCCAAGCTAACATCCCTAATCCAGGTGCGCCACCCGTTGCGTTAAAAATAGCATAGGGCTTAAAAAATATTCCTGATCCAACTACCATACCTATAATCGTTGTTAAAGCGACTGTAAATCCTAATGTTTTTTTTAACTGATTAGTTCCACCATCAGACATAATTTTTCCTCCAATTTCTCTTTTTGAATTATTTAGATTTCAGTTCTCTTAAATAATTTCAGTGGACTTAAATACAAAATTTTCAAAATAATTTAATCAGATTAATTTTTAAAATAAATGTTAGATACAATTTAATAAAGAAATATCTTTTGTTAACTATTCTCATTAAAAAACACAAAATAATTTCTTTTACACATGTTATTCATTCAGCTCTATCTTTATTTATTTGTTTACTTATTAACAATAATCACAACCATGATTGTGAATTTATTTTTATCACTATTTCTTTATCCTCCTTATTCAATATTATTAATAAAACAACAAAATGCTCTTTAAACTGTACATTTATACACATATAATGATAACGCTTTCTTTTTTATTTTTGAGCCGTTCGTTTGAATAGTTAGTATTCAACTTTAGAATATACACAACTTATCACAATGAAATAAAAAAAATTTCACAAAAAAACCATCCGCTACAAAAATTAAAAAAACAATTTTTGTAGTGGATGATTCACTTATCGAATCTTTGTATTTTTTACTCAATAACCTTATGAACTTTAAAAGCAATCGTGTTAGTTGAAGATGTTTCTTGATCAGATAAATCAAACAAAATATTTTCTTTTTCAGGATGTTCTGGATCTTTAACAATGACTAATTTACGTTCCTTTTTCCACTTTAACCGCTCGACTTGTGCTGTTCTTTCAAGTTCTTTGGTATCAAAATTCGAAGCCAAAGCATTCCCTAAATTAAAGAATAACGTTTCTTCCATTTTTAACACTTCCTTTATGAAATATTAGCTGTACTTATGATTTAATTATATCATATATTTTAAACATAAGAACAAATAATAACTATTAATTCAATAATGTCGTCCAAACATTTAATGCGTCTTTCATTCCTTTTACCTGATGGACACGAACAATTTCAACCCCTAATGTTGCTGGATATAATGTAGCAGCAACTGATCCAAAATCTCTTTCTAAAGGATTTTCCTCATGAATTAAGTGATTAATGGTTCTTTTTCTTGAAACACCATATAATAAAGGGAAATCTTTATAACGAAATTTTTGCGGATATTTTAAAATTTCAATATTTTCTTCAACAGCTTTACCAAAACCAATGCCTGGATCAAAAAAGATGCGATGACTGGAGATTCCAGCTTTTTGACAGGCTTGGTACTTTTCTTCATAAAAAGCTTGTAAATCTTCCTCAATACTCAGCTCTTTTTTTCTAGGTCTTGAGTGCATAATGACGACCTCACATTCTGGATATTTCACAGCAACCTCGATCATTCCAGATAAATCTAAGCCTTTCACATCATTAATAATACTAGCACCTATCGATAAGGCATGTTCAGCTACTTCTGGAAAATAAGTATCAATTGAGATTGGGATATCACTTTTTTCTCGTAATCCTTTAATTACTGGGTCAATTCGACGGATTTCTTCTTCAAAAGAAACTTCAACATAGCCTGGACGTGTAGATTGTCCGCCAATATCCAAAATATCAGCACCCTCTGATATTAATTGTAAACCATGAGCAATTGCTTTTTGAGCATCAAAAAATTGTCCACCATCTGAAAATGAGTCGGGCGTAACATTTACAATGCCCATTATTTTTACATTTTTCATAACTAATTGCCTTCTTCCTCAATTAATTTCACTATTTTTTTTAATGCTCTCACTCTTGGACTAAATTTATTTCGCTCCAAAAGAGGTAATTCCGCTAAAGTTTTCCTCTCTTGTGGAAGAAAAATACATCTATCAAAACCATAACCTAATGTCCCCACTTCTTTGGATGTTAACTCACCTTGAAGTTTTTCCTCAACTGTAATAACTTTACCGCTTGGATAAACATATGAAACAGTTGCATAGAGTGTCAATTTACGATTTTTTTTATTTTTCATTAAATCAAAAAGCTGCTGATTCTTCTGACTATCTGTTAAATTTTTTTGGAAAAAACGAGCTGTTTTAAGCCCTAACAGCGTCGGAAAGGCTTCTAAAATAAGTCCTCCATCATCAGCAAGAACCGGTTTTTTTAAATATTTCGCGTAATTTCCAGCCTTTTCTTCGGCATTTTCTTTAAATGTTGTTCCGGTTTCTGGAAAATCAATTGTTCTACCTATTTTGTCAGCATATGAAATAAAAGTAATCTGTCGATTTGACAGACTACTTTTGATTTCTTCTAATTTTCCTGGGTTGTTTGTTCCAACTATAATTTCCATCGTTATTCCTTCCTAATCAATCGCTCTCAAGAAATCATTTTTAACGTCACGATCTTCTTTAAAAACACCTGTATAATGGAATGTTTTAGTTGAGCTATGTGGACTTTTAACTCCACGCATTGTCATACACATGTGTTCTGCTTCAATGGACACTGCAACACCTTTCACAGGAACATGTTTCACTAATTGTTCAGCAATCATAATCGTTAGATCTTCTTGGACACTTGGACGTTTGGCGCAGTATTCAACTAAACGAGGTAATTTACTAAGTCCAAGAACTTTATTACCGTCAGGAATATAGGCAACATGAGCTTTCCCGAAAAAAGGTAATAGATGATGTTCACACATTGAATAGAATTGGATATCTTTAACTAAAACCATATCATCCTCATTACGACTATCAAATAAAGCATAATCATCAAATTCAGGTCCTGTTAAAGAACCAAAAACTTCACCATACATTTTAGCCACACGCTTAGGCGTATTTTTTAATCCTTCACGTTCAGGGTTTTCACCAATCGCTTCTAAAATTTGTTTTACAGCATCTTCAATTATCTTTTTGTTTTCTAAATCCATTTGACTTACCAACTTTCTCGACTTTTCCAGACTTCTTCTTGATTACCTGTTTCATTTATTAATTGTTCTAAAGTTTTCCCAAATAATTCTGTTTTTTCATACACATCTTTTAATGGAATCAATACAAAAGAACGTTTCACGATTTCAATATGCGGAATAGTTAAGCGTTCATCTTGGTAAGTCACACCTTCCATTAATATTAAATCAATATCAATCGTTCGTGGCCCCCACCTGATTAATCGTTCCCGACCTAACTCTAACTCAATCTTCTGAGTTGTATTTAACAAATCTATTGGGCTTAATGACGTTTCAATTTTTATCACTGCATTCAAATAATTATCTTGAGGAACATCGCCGTAGGGTTCTGTTTCATAAATTTTTGATTGTTTTAAAACTTCAATTGTGTTTTCTTGAGATAATAAAATAACAGCCTTCTTAAGTAATGATAATCGATTTCCTAGATTGCTTCCTAGAGCTAAATAGCAAATGGTCATTTGCCATTCATCTCTCTTTCCATCTCAATTTCGATGTTATCAAAGATTCCCGGCATAGGAACACTATATTTTCTAATACGAATCATCGCTTTTTGTAATTTTCCACCATGAACAGCTTCTATATCATCTAAAATAGCTGACGCTACAGCCTCTATTAAATCAAAGGAATCTCTTTGAAGTCTCAACGCGATTTGGTCATTGACCTCTGCATAACTTACAGTATCTGCTACATCATCTGTTTTACCAGCTTTTGTAATATCCATTGTTAATTCAACATCTACTTCTAATTGTTGGCCTAATACTCGTTCTTCTTTTAGAACACCATTCTTTGTAAAAAATTTGAGATTGTTAATACGAATTTTTCCCATTTGAGACACCTCTGTTATGAATTTTATTAAGCAATATTTTAATAATAGTCAGTAATTAAACCACTGATAACGCTATCCTACCATATTTTGTAAGTCACAACTACATATTTTTTTGAAAAATGTGTGTGAAAAATAACATGAGTTGAAACTATTTTTATCCAAACAAATGAACGTATCTTTTTTTTGTTTCTTGACTATTCAGAAATATAAAAAAAACAAGAGAGAGGATGACTTTTTTAGGTCATCCTCTGCCTTGTTTATACGAATATTCTTAATAGTCAGGGGATAAAAAGTCTGCTCCCACGGCAACTGGAGCAAAACGACTTTTGAACCACCCTGTTAAAATAACTTTATTTTTTTAATCCATAAACCCCAAAGTCATAAATTCTAACAGCCGAATCTGCTCCCTGAGTTGGTTTATCTGTTGTAAATCTGACAAACTGTGCTTTTGTCGCAGCGAAAGTATCAACTGTTTCACCTTTTTCATTACTAATGACACGAGTCACTTGTTTAAATTCTTTGCCGTCTTCACTTACTTCAAGACTATAAGCCCTTGTATTCATATCAGAACCCTCGCCACCAGCTTCAGCATGTCCAATACGTACTTCACTAATTGTTTTTGCTTCGCCTAAATCAACAGTCAAACTATGCGGTGGATTGCCCGTCGCACACCATTTAGTATCTAATTTACCATCAACAGCAAACTGTGGTGCTTCACCGTCATTTACAAATGAAGAAGCCTCTGTTTTAGCATCCTTAGATAATAAATCCAAATCACCTTTTGCATCATTTGTAACTGTGATTAATTTTTCCATCTCAAGAGGCGTTTCACCTGATTTGTTTTTAGATATTAATTTTACAGTGTAGGTTCCTTCTTTAGTGTACGTCACAACAGGTTCTTTATCTTTACTCTCCTTGATATCGCCACCTTCAAATTCCCACTTCAAACTCTCAGTATTACTTGATGATTTATCTGTAAATGTTACTTTTTCACCTGGAGCTATTAATGTTCTTGAAGCACTAAAATTAGCTTTTGGAACAGTGTTGTCTGGCCACTCCATCGTCACTGCCTTAGAAGCTTTACCACGTTCCCCTAATTTATCGACTGGAACCACTTCAAAATTTGTTTTAGTAACATCTTTTTGCCTCTCTAAGGCATTAACATAGAAGTTACTTGAAGGAGTTGCTCCTAAAAATGAGCGCGTTTTATCTTTGTTTACTCTATAAACTTCATAATGAGACAGCATATCTGCTTTTTCTTCATCCCAATACAAACGAATTCCAGCAAAATTACTTTCTTCCTCATCAAAGATAGCTTCTTCAATCGTCAAACCTGATACTGATAAATTATCACTTTTCATTTTAGGTAAGACTGATAGTTGACCTAGTTTCAGTTCGAAGGTATCTGATTTTTCTTGAGCCACTATTTCATAATTAATTCCTGTAACTGTTTTTCCAGCAGCTTTTTTAACATCATAATTGACAGTTGTCCACTCTTCATCGATTTGTTTATCAGCTTTGAAGGTTTCTGTTTTGCCGTTATCATAAGTTAAGACTAAATTTAAATCAGTTTTTGTAGCAGATTTCGCTGTGGTTGTTACTGTAACATCTTTATCTAATTTAACTTTTGTTTCATATAGTTTCATTTGACTAGGCTTATTTTTTGACATATTTCCTCGTAATTTAAGTGAATTACCACCATTATAAGCATCTGCATAATCCATTGTCACATCTAATTTATTATCTTTAGCATGCTCAAAACTCCAACGATATGTTGGCATAATATCTTGCATACTTCTATTGTTCCATTCCATACTCGAAACTTTTTCACCATTAATAAAATAGTTAAACCCATTCCCTAAATTAAAATTGGTTGTAAACGGTAGTTCTGTAATAGCAGTTTGTTCCACAGAAAATGTTGAAATACCTGGCCATTCGTTATCTTTAGGTAGCTCGCTTTTACTTGAATCTCCTTGACCATTCACCCAGAACATATTCTCTTTTTCTTGGAACTCATCTGGATTACCTGCTGATTCATGTGTCCAACTTGGTACATATAAACCTAATGATGTTAAAGGTGTGCCCTTACTATCTGTAAAAAGATCCCACTTAACAGGTGTCATATAACCGGCTTCTTGAACATCTATTCCTGCATATAAATCATAAGGATTAATTTTTAATTCCTTTGCTTTTTCATTAGATGCTTTTAGTAAATCATCCTTGGCAAATTTATCAGTATTCCACCAAAAATTTAAAAACATACTATCAGCTAAAGGATTTAAATCTGCATCAACCATATAATCTTTATTTTTATCTGTTAAAGCATTTTGCCAATCCATTTTACCATCACTAGTCATTGAGTCATACCACATGATTTCTTGCTTATCATCTGATTTTTGTTTAAACTCAGCAATCAGTTCTTGCATTAAATCAGCATGTTCTTTAGATAGGCCTTTTTCAGCAGATTTTTTTTCTTCTTTCTCTTTACCTTCTTTTACATCATCAAAACTAGTCACTTCCGTATCTGTTTCTTGATTAATAAACCAACCATCAAAGCCATAAAAATCAGCCACTTCAATCATTTTATCAACAATTGGAAACTCGCCATTTTTATCTTTTTTAAGGAAAGTATCTAACCACTCTATTTTTCCACCATGAGCTGTTTGAGGAAAGAAGATAGTTCCTAAAACGGGGACACCATTTTTATGCGACGCATCAATCACATCAGGACTTGGCGGAACGATAATACCCTCACCAGAAGAACCCCCCCAATAAACAAGCTGATCAATGTACTGCCAATTAGAAAAGACATTTGCATCAAAGTTATTCAACCCTCTAGGTGCATTTCCACTAGTACTGCTGTTCATAATCGATAAAGCCACAACTTTCATCTCATCATTTTGAGTTTTGTTTGACTTAGGTAATTCTTTTTTATCGACTCTTTTGGCTAACGGAATCGTACTTGTATTAAATTTAGCATCTAAATCTTTTTTAGCATCCCACTTTAATAAATCTTCTGGAAACCAATAAGATGATTCAGGTTGATTATCCATTCCTTTATCTATTTTACTTTTTTGTGTCTCAGCAAACTTTATTTCGTTTTTTGCTGATTCTCCTGCTGAACATCCTGTTAGGACAATCGTTGTTGTTGCAAGTAAAACTGCCACAGATGCTTTACCAATTTCGCTTTTCTTCATGTGTCTCCCCCTCAGTTTTTTTCAAAACTTTTGTTAGTTATTAAACAAACTAGAACAAACATTCAAAAATAGCTGGTTTTTTAATCATAAATAGATAATTGCAGATAGATTTGTCATTTCAATCCCAGATTTTTTTTGAAAGTATAAGTTATTTAATTTGCTCAATCCTCTACTAACTAAGGATAACGCTTTCAACAAGAAAAATTAATGTATAAACTAAAGTTTTTATTTAACGAATTAAAGATTTGGTTTTTATGAAG
>CAUQFM010000023.1:0-22623 GCA_963517295.1 uncultured Vagococcus sp. | reverse complement strand
TAATTATATGATTAAGCCTATATTCATAACAATCTAGTGTCTTTAAAAACAATTCATGCTTGTCTCCAAATGTATCGTAAATACTACGGCGATGAATTCCCATATGATCCACTAAATCTTGCATAGACGTTTTCTCATAGCCTTTTTCCCAAAAAATTTGCATGGCTTTACCTAAGACAATTTGTTCATCAAACTGCTTCACTCTTCCCACAGATTAGCCCCCTCTCTAAAATAATAGAACGAACATTCTTATAATAGCAAAAAAAAAAATTAAAGTAAATAGATAATGCTTATTCTAATCTGAATTAGGGGAAAGACCTTTAAAATGAGATATTCATCAATCTGCAGATAAAAAGTATACTCGAAAAACGATAAAAGGTTTTGACGAAATTAAGATACACTAGATTTTTTGAAACTTCAGTTCTTTGGACAATTAAATAATGATACGATTAACATAATTTTCCAGTTATATTAATTGGAATAACAAGTATTAAGAAAAAGTAGTTTGGTACCCATAACCCTATTCTAAAATAGGATTTTCCAATGGGTTTTCTAAGATAGGGAATAAGAAGAAAATAAAAAATTTTCAACTTAGCTATTTCAGGGTGTAAGCCTGTTTTATTGATGCAAAATAACGATTGAAAAATGTGCAATTTATCTTTCAAAGTAACAGCCTTTTTCAGCTCAATTTTAAAAACGGCATAAACAAATGTTTTTGCCTATATCCTAAATCATAAAAAAAGATTCATTTTTAATTTTAACCTCATTTCAAAGTAAATGCACTTCCTGATTATTCTATAAAAACCCGTCTCACTTATTTTAAAAGTGACGGGTTTTTTATTACTTAATAATAAGCATTTATTCGTATTTTTAGAGAGAGGTTAACCTTACAGATAAATATCTTTTAAATTATTAAAAAAACAGTGTATTGAAAACCGTGCCATAATAAATATATTTTTTTGTTCCAGTTGAATTACTTTGTGATTTTTTAGTCTATATTTTCAAAGAAGTTAAACAACTCATCCCTTAAATCTTCTCGATTCTCAGATTTAAAAATAATTTCTTCTTCAATATTCAAAATAGTTAATTCATCCATTGCAAAAACAAATTTGTAATCCTCATCATTAACCGTCAATGTTGTATCGATGTTTAAAACATCGTTATTTATTTTATCTAAAATCTCTTTTTCTAATAATTTAACATCTTCTATTTTTATTAGAAAGTTATCCTCCATGTCATCTTTCATATTTTCATCATCGAAATTAGCATCATCTCTATTTACTAAATTATAAACTATTTCATCAACTAAAAGTGCTTCATCTTCTGTAAAAGAATCACCATTAAGTTTATCAATTCTAATTTTCCTATTTTTCACACTCAAGACTCTATAGTATTTTTCCTTTTTATTTTTTAAAATATTTTCAAGTTCCTTTTGAGTATATTTAACATTTTTCATCTTTGGAACTTCGTAATTGTACTCTTTACTTAATTCTTCTAAGAACCCATAATTCAATTTCATAGAAAATCCTCCCCTAATTTATCCTATATACTAATAATTTTAAAAGCTATTAAAACTTCGATAAAATTACTTATCTCTAAAAATACAAATAAATACTTACTACGGATTTGAAAATTTTAAAAAATGTAATTTCGAGGATTTTCTTTAACGATGACTAGTTAACAAGTATTCAAAAATTAAACTTCATATTCAGTTCCAATAACTCTCGATTCATTAAATTCTTTTGTATACTCACTTAATATATCTTCCATTCCACTATATGGTAACGAAATAATATTTACATCATTTTGAATTTTATAATTAGTAAATAGTGAATCTGAACCGATATCTATATTTTCATTATCTATTTCAAAAAAATTTACTAGTTTAGTATTATCATTATTTTCAATGATAGCATGTATTAATTCTTTTGTTTTAGTAGTATATCTAATAAATGAAATATCGGACTGATTAATGTTTCCATCTCTTTTTACATAAGTTTGATTTGAAAAATTTGAAGAACCTGACATATAAAAAATAGTTTGTTTATTGCATTGAATCAGAATTTCTTTAGAATGATCTAAAGTATCCTCACCCGAAAAAACCTTGCCTATATTTTTTGCATTTTTTAGTGCATTTAATGTCCCTTTTCGATTGAAACCTTTATAATCATTATGCAAATATACTTTACTTTTTGTAAAATCAACATTATTAAAAACCTTACTTACTAAATTTCCAGCCGTATTTTCTTTTTTTGACCAACAAGATCCCCTAATATGAATTTCAAAATTTTCGTTCAAATTAGTATTAATAAGACTCTTTAATATCATATTAAGATAACCCGCTAAATATTCTTTACCCAATTTTGATTTTCTTAGATACTGGATGATAAACATATTTTCAGACATATTTCCCACCTTCTAGTTTAATTAAACTCTTTTAATTTTATTTTTAAAAATCTCCGTTTTATTGTTCTATTTTGAACTAAAAAAATTCAATATTTTTCCGAATTTGTGCACTTTGCTACTTCATATTAACTAGTTTCATTCATGAAACACCTTGAGCTTTATTACCTTTTCATCAATCAAACAGTTTTAGGTACTTGTGTTAATAGTGATTTTATTTCCAAATTAATTTAATAGTAAAATAGACTGCATTAATTTTCTAGGAGAATTGGTTCACTAAAATTTTTCTTACCAAATCTAACTAGATATAATTTATCATCCATATCTTGAAATATATAGATTCTTATTTTACCTGCTCCATCACTTATATTTTCTTCTGGATTTTTTAAATCAAATTCCTTAATTAAATCTTCAGTTCTTAAATTAACTATTATATTTTTGTGTTCTCTAATTTCAAAGCTTACTATTTCGTTTGCTTCTAATTGCTCTTTTAACATAGTATAAAAAGTTCTTACTTTCCATCCTAGTTTTTCATCACTACCATAGTCTTTACTTATTTTTTTAAGGACATTACTATTATCTGTTAGGTTATCAACTAACTTTAATTTTTTCACACTAAATTCTTTTTTATTTGGAGAACTTGGAACTTCTTCATCAATATTCAGTTCTAATCCATTCTTTACTGACAGATAAACCTTTGATATGAACTTTGAAACACTATTGATTTTCATAATTTGGCTAGCTATTAAAAATAAGATGATTGGTGAAGCAATATTGGTTACAATTGGATAGATTATATCTTCTGGAATATTCATTTTTCATTTCCTCCATTTTCTAATAAGTACTACGCTTCATGATGTACTTTATATTAGCATTATATTTTTTGAAATTAACAAGTAAAACCAGATAGTCAATAAATTATAAGTTCTTGACTACCCCTCTTTATCCATCTATTAAAATTTCCTGATAGAAATTATTTCTTTTATTAGTTCTAATCTGCTAGTCCAGAATTTGATTCAACTAATTTTTGATATATTATCTATTGGGTAGTGTTGCAAAGATTGAAGAACAATAAAAAAAGCCCGATTCGGGTTCGATTTATTACAGTATTTACGGGTAAATCTTTAGAATATAATCTAGTAATTAACTAGCTTTTGTATATTTTACAAAGAAATGGTATTCTATTCTTAGTAAATATATTTGAGGAAAGGTGAACTATGGACCATTTAAACTTAGCAAATCGAATTTCACAAAATTATCATTTGCTTTCTAAAAAAGAAAAATTGATTGCTAACTATGTCTTAGAAAAACAAAATAAGATTTATTCTATCTCAATTAAAGACCTGTCTGCTAATGTGAAAACATCCAATGCAACTATCACACGTTTTTGCCACAAGTTGAATTATCGTAGTTTTGCTGAGTTTAAATCATTGATCCACCAAGAACAAGCTCAACCTACTGATACTTTACAGGTAACATCAAAAATTTCTGTTTACTACAATCAATTATTAGATTCATCAGCCCAGTTGTTAGAATCTTCAATAGTAGACAAGCTAATTCAAGTCATCAAAAAAGCAAATAAGATTCTCATTTGTGGATTAGGAAGTTCTGGATTAACTGCGATGGAGTTCAAATACCAATTGATGCGCATGGGCTTCATTGTAGATGCTGAAACAGATCCACATATGATGTTAATGAATGCTACACTACTGACTGAGAATGACCTTTTCATCGGGATATCCAATTCTGGAGAAACGAAAGAGATTATCGATGCAGCTAAATTAGCTAAAATAAAAAATGCTCATGTTTTTTCTATTACAACTAAGAATCATACAGAATTAACAAAATTTTCTGATGGTGTTATATTTACATCTGGCATGAATAGCATTTCAGACGAACGATTTATTAATAGTCAATTACCGATTTATTTTATTTTAGATATTGTATGCTATACGCTATTAGAAGAAGAGATTTATTACCAAAATAGAAATAAAACATTGTTGTCTCTAAGCCATGATTGAGCTATATTATAAAAAGCACTAAATCAAAACTTTCTTGATTTAGTGCTTTTTATTTATTTTATTTCGCTTCTTTTATTTTTTTTACGAACTCTGCAGTAATTAATTGTGGTCTGGTAATTGCGCTACCGACAACCATACTATACACACCGAGTTCCTGGCAACGCGCTGCTTTTTCAGGTGTGTCTACGTGTCCTTCTGCAATTACTGGAATCTTGACAGATCCAAGGATTTCTTTTAATTTTTCAAAATCATTATCAGCAATATTATGTTGATAAGATTCTTCAGTATATCCCATTAATGTTGTAGAAACACAATCAAATCCTATTTTTTCGGCATTTAATGCTTCTTCTAGAGTAGCAATATCTGCCATCAATTTAATCGAGGGGTAACGTTTGCGAATTGCTAGGATAAATTCTGGTAATGGTTCATTGTTAGGACGTTTACGATTTGTTGCATCCAGGGCAATTATCTCACACCCTGACTCAGCTAGTTCATCTATTTCTTTCATCGTAGGAGTAATGAAAATTTTAGAATCAGGATAATCACGCTTTACAATTCCAATAATCGGTAAATCGACCGTTTTCTTGATTTCAAGAATATCTAGTTTTGAGTTTGAGCGAATACCTACAGCTCCACCTATTTTTGCAGCCACAGCCATTCTGCTCATAATATAAGAACTGTGTAGTGGTTCATTTTCTAATGCTTGGCAAGAAACAATTAATCCGCCTTTAACTTTGTCTAGTATCATTGAGTTGATTCCTCCATTATTTCTTCAATTTCATTTTTTATCACGGTTACTTGTGGACCATAAATGACTTGAACGCCCTTGCCTTTATGGATCAATCCTTTGCTTCCTGTTTCTTTTAAAGCTTCTTCATTCACTAAATGCTCATCTTTAACTGTTACGCGCAAACGTGTTGCACAACAATCGACATCTTCTAAATTATCCATTCCACCTAAAGCTACAATAATTGAAACCGCTCGTTCACTCTGATTGCCTTTTGTTTGAGTAGTTGCTTCTAATTTTTCTTCACGACCCGGTGTTTTGAAATTAAATTTCTTAATTAAGAAACTGAAAGTAAAGTAATATAAGAACGACCATGGGATACCAATTAAAAGAACATATACCCAATGCGTTTTGGCTTCTCCTTGTAAGACTCCAAATAAGATGAAGTCAATAAATCCACCAGAGAACGTTTGACCAATGGTAATTTGGAAAATATGGGCCATCATGAAAGCTAAACCATCAAAGAAAGCATGAACAACATACAATGCTGGTGCAACAAATAAAAATGAAAACTCTAATGGCTCTGTGATTCCTGTTAAAAATGAAGTCAGGGCTGCTGTTAACATTAACCCCCCTACCACTTTTTTATTTTCAGGCTTAGCAGCACGGTAAATTGCAAATGCTGCACCAATCAGGCCGAACATCATTGTAATAAAGCGTCCTGACATAAAACGTGAGGTACCTTCAAAGAACTGAGTTGTATTTGGATCAGCTAATTGTGCGAAGAAAATATTTTGTGTCCCTTGTACTAAATTCCCGCCTACTTCTAACGATCCCCCTAGCGCTGTTTGCCAGAAAGGTAAATAGAAGATATGGTGCAAGCCGAATGGTCCTAAGAGGCGCAAAATGAAACCATAGAAAAAAGTACCAATATAGCCTGTAGCATTCACTACGCCACCGATTTGGAAAATTACATTTTGAAAAACCGGCCAAACAAAATACATCAATACTCCTACAAAAATAGCAGTAAACGCCGTGATAATTGGGACGAATCGAGAGCCTCCAAAGAACCCTAAAAATTGTGGCAATTCAATTTTATTAAAGCGATTGTGCAGACTTGCCGTTATGATCCCGATTACTAATCCTCCAAATACCCCTGATTCTAAAGTTTGTATTCCTAAAGTCATTCCTTGTCCGACTGATGATAAATTTCCGCTCGCTAGTTTCCCCGAAATACCTAAAACAGCATTAATTGTCGCATTCATTACTAGATAACCTAATAAAGAAGCTAAAGCGGCTGTACCTTTATCTGATTTTGCCAATCCTACAGTAACTCCTACCGCAAAAATAACAGGTAAATTAGCAAATACGATATTTCCTGCGGAACTCATTATCGTAAAAATAACTTGTAACCATTCCACGTTTAAAATTGGGTATGCACTAACTGTATTAGGATTTGATAAAGCGCCTCCAATTCCTAGTAGTAAACCAGCAGCAGGTAAAATGGCAATAGGTAACATAAAAGATTTTCCAAATTGTTGTGCTTTTTCAAAAAAGTTTTTCATTTTTTCTCCCCTTGTTAAAATTATTTTCTTTTTAATAATATCATATGAAAACATTTTCGTAAAGGGTATTCGTAGCCTTTATTGTCATTTGTATTTTAAATGCCTGGATTTCAATTTTTATTTTTACTATGTAAATTAGTTCATGATAAAGAAAGAGAAGATACTTTTGATTATTGGGTATGCACATGTTTCAACTGAATTACAAAATTGGTTCTGTTGCAAAGTTTAAAAATCATCGGAAATAACGTATAATTAGACTAAAATTAGGATTGCCTTATCAATCTACTGCCAAATCTATTGATGGTTGGGTAGTAAAAACAACGCCAGGCAATGTCGCTGGAACGTTTATAGATAAAGCACAAGAAGTGGTGTATATCTATACTAAAACGCCTGTAAAAGACGTTCCAGGAACAGACAAGCCTAAACCCGATGGATCTAAACCTGAGACTCCACAAGGGGACGGAACAAAAGTGGAGAACGCACAAAGGACGTTACCACAAGCCGGGGAACGCCAAACTCTAGCTCTTCCCATTTTTGGAGCTCTCTTGCTCCTGTCTTTAGGTGGATATGCCTATGTTCAAAAGAAAAAGAAAGTGAAGTAAAAGACCCATATCTAAGGATACAGAGAAAATGAAAAAGAAACGCTGAGTTCCCAGCGTTTCTTTTTTTTGTTTCTTTTGCGTCGGCTCCTATAATGAGATTACGGACAAATTGTAATTGTTCGATATAATCTATTATAGGAGCCCTTTCTTTTGATCTACTTAGGAAAATGAGCCAATTTTGCAGCTCCTACAAGTTCTTCTTCAATTCTAATAAATTGATTATATTTTTCTACTCGTTCACTTCTCGCCATTGAACCTGTTTTTATTTGTCCAGCATTCATTGCTACCGCAAAATCAGCAATGAATGTATCACCTGTTTCACCTGATCTATGAGATATCATCGTAGTATATCCATTGTCACGTGCTAACTTAATTGTTTCAATAGACTCAGAAACCGTTCCAATTTGATTAAGCTTAATTAAAATTGAATTTCCAATTCTTCTTTTAATTCCTTCTGTAAAGATTTTTGGATTCGTAACAAAAATATCATCACCTACTAATTGTATGTTAGTTCCCATACTTTCTGTTTGATGCTTAAATCCATCCCAATCGTGCTCACTAAAACCATCTTCAATAGAAATGATTTCAGGATATTTTTCCACAAGATTTTGATAGTAAACAAGCAACTCCTCAGAAGATAATGACTGTCCCTCAAAATTATATTTAGCTGTATTAGAATCATAAAATTCACTAGCGGCAGGATCAAGAGCAATAGCTATCTCTTCTCCAGGTTTATAACCAGCCATCTTAATTGCTTCTATTAAAGTTTCAACTGCTTTTTCAGTGCTTTCAATTTTTGGAGCAAATCCACCTTCGTCACCTACCGCTGTTTCTAACCCTCTGTCAGCTAATATTTTTTTTAATGTATGGTAAACATTAGCTACTTTTTCTACTCCCTCTTTGAATGTTTCTCTTTTTACAGGTGTAATCATAAATTCTTGTACATCAATTCCTGAATCTGCATGAGCACCACCGTTAATGACATTGAAAAAAGGTTGTGGTAACTCTAAATCTACGCCTCCTAAATATCGATATAATGGGACATTTTTACTTACAGCAGCAGACCGAGCAACCGCCATTGAAACGCCTAGTATCGCATTTGCTCCTAATCTACTTTTGTTAGCTGTACCATCAAGATTAATCATAATTTGGTCTATCTGACTTTGATTAAATGGGGACTTTCCAATTAAGGCTTCCTTAATTTCTTTATTTACATTTTGAACAGCTTTTAATACACCTTTTCCTTGAAGTCTTTCTCCACCATCTCTTAATTCAACGGCTTCTCTGTCACCAGTTGATGCTCCTGATGGAACTTCGGCTCTACCAAATGAACCGTCAGATAAATAAACATCTGCTTCAACTGTTGGGTTTCCTCTTGAGTCAAAAATCTCTCTAGCTTTTACATCTTCAATTACTACCATACATAAATTCCTCCTTATTTTTAAATAAAAATGACACCTACTAATACGTTTATTTGTACAAAAAATAAGCGTATTAGTAGGTGTCATTAGCATTTAGCGGTTATAGGGAACACCATCCCTTTGTTACCTATATAATACCACTAATCGACTGTTTTGCAAAATATAAGAACTGCTACCATCACAAAAATTCATATTTTTTTACTATAGGAAGTTGACAAAATAGTGTTTTTATTAGATAATTGCGAAGTTAAATAGGGAATGAATGTCTCCCGCAGTTTTTACTGAAACCGCAATTTTGCTAATGACTTCTACCACTTTTTTAAGTGTGTAGAGGTCATTATTTTTATTTTAAGGAGGGTATTATGTTGGTTAGTGTTTCGTTAGTTATTATTATAGGTTTACTACTGAGGAGTTTAGCAAAAAAATTAAATTTACCCTCTTTAATTGGTCTGTTGTTTGCCGGAATTCTTTTGGGTCCATTTGCTTTAAACATACTTTCAGATAGTTTTTTAGCTCTATCTTCTGATCTAAGAACCATTGCATAAATCGTTATTTTGACTCGATCTGGATTATCATTAAATATTGCTGATCTAAAGAGGGTAGGTAGACCTGCTATTTTAATGTGTTTTATTCCTGCCATGTTTGAAATAATTGGCACAACGCTGTTAGCTCCAATTTTTTTATCACTCTCTATTTTAGAAGCTCTTTTGTTAGGAAGTGTACTTGCAGCTGTTTCCCCAGCGGTTATAGTTCCTAGAATGCTTCATATAATGAAAGAAGGCTATGGTAAAGAGAAAAGTATTCCACAAATTATCTTAACCGGCTCATCTGTTGATGATGTATTTGTTTTAGCCTTATTTACAGCATTTCTAGGAATCAACGAAGGTGGATCTTTCTCACCAATTCAGTTAACCAGTATTCCTATCTCTATAATATCTGGAGCATGTGGTGGTTTATTTACCGGCTATCTACTTATACAACTATTTAAAAACGTTCCAATGAGAGATACAGTTAAAGTCTTAGCAATTATTTTCTTTTAATGGGATTTGAGAATGCAATGGAAAGTTCATTTCCTTTTTCGGGAATGTTAAGTGTGATAGGTGTTAGTATAATTATTTTTAGAAAAGAAAAATCTCTTGCACAAAGACTTTCTATCAAATTTAATAAAGTTTGGATTATCGCTGAGATATTCTTATTTGTTTTAGTCGGGGCTAGTGTAGATTTAAATTATGCTGTTTCTGCTAGCATATCACCTCTTATTTTACTCATTCTAGTTTCACTGTTTAGAATGCTTGGTGTATTGGTTGCTTTAATCAGGACTTCTCTTACTTTTAAAGAGAAACTATTTTGCATGATTAGTTATTTACCTAAAGCTACTGTTCAAGCTGCTATTGGAGCAGTTCCTCTAACTCTAGGATTAGCCAGTGGTGAAATCATTTTAACTGTTTCAGTTTTATCTATTCTCTTAACTGCACCGATTGGAGCTTGGTTAATCGACCGTTTCTATCCGTATTTACTGGAAAAATAAAAATCAAACTAAAAAGGACTGTGAAAATAGTGAGAATCAAAATTAAAGATTTATATAAATTAATCTATTTAGTTGTGTTAAGTATTGTTATTGGACTAATTGTTGGAAGTCTCGACGCGTTATTTGGAGAAGTTCTTATTAAGTTATCGAATTTTAGGGTCACCCATTTCATCTACTTAGTACCGTTCTTATCAATTGCTGGAATGCTTTTCACTTATTTATTTTATAAATATGGAGCCAACAGTCATAAAGGAATGAATTTAGTTTTCTTGACTGGACTTGAAAAGGAAAAGCAGATTCCCATGAGACTCATTCCCTTCACCATGATTGGGACATGGATCACGCATCTATTTGGAGGAAGTGTTGGGAGAGAAGGAGTAGCGGTTCAATTAGGTGCAACCATTTCTAATTGGTTAGGAAGGAAGCTTAGGTTGGAAAAACATTCAAGTTCTTTGATTGTTGTAGGTATGGCAGCTGGATTCGCTGGGCTTTTTGGGACACCAATTGCAGCCACTTTTTTTGCAATGGAAGTATTAGTTGTTGGAAAATTAAAGCATGAGGCGTTACTACCTGCTTTAATTGCTGCATTTACTGCTAGTAGTACTTCACAAGCACTAGGATTAGAAAAATTTAGTTTTGCTCTTAATTTTTCTATCCAAATGAACATTCAATTGTTCATAAAACTTATTTTTATAGGAATTATTTTTGGAATTACTGGCGCTACTTTTGCTCGTATTCTTGAGAAATCAAAAACTTTTTTTAAAGAAAAAATACCTAATCCAATTACTAGAATAGGTTTAGGTGGTTTAATGCTTACCGCGTTATTAATTGTATTGTATCAAGGTAGATACTCTGGATTAGGTACAAATTTAATTGAAGCCAGTTTTTTAAATGAGAAAATATACGTTTACGACTGGGCATTAAAAATGCTTCTTACTATCCTTACCATTAGCTTTGGATTTTTAGGTGGTGAAGTAACGCCTTTGTTTGCAATTGGTGCAACTTTAGGCGTTATATTAGCTCAAATAACTGGACTTCCTATAGCTTTTGTAGCTGCATTAGGATACTCTAGTGTTTTTGGAAGTGCTACAAGTACTTTGTTAGCTCCTATTTTTATAGGTGGTGAAGTTTTTGGATTCCAGTATATTCCTTATTTTTTTATAGTTTGTTCAATCGCTTATTATTTTAGTAAGAAATATACAATTTATCCACTTCAGAAGGAAGTTCTCTAAGGTTCATTTTATATTTAGTTAAAAGTAGTACAAGTTTAGTCTGATTAGCCTTTAATAATAGCTATTATACGCTATTGATCGTGATAAAATAGTCCATCTTAAAAATAGAAATGACAAGAAGGAGACTCAATTGTTGTTTGAACATTGGATCCATTGGGTAGAAATATGGAAGATCTAATTTCCATAGAAAATATGACCGTCGTAAGTCGCAATCGAATTTATCGGATAAAAAAGAGTTAGAAGAATAATTTCTTCTAACTCTTTAGAATTTGCCAAATAAAACTTGAAATCTATGCCATTTAAAAATATAAACGACACATTAATCTTGACCTACTTAGTTCTATTTCTCATTTTATTTCTAATGATATAAGCAGCTAATCCTATTAATAGAATTCCAACAAGTAGATATATCATTTGAGCATTTTCACCTGTTAAAGGGAAGATTCCTGTTGTATCTAAATTTCCCTCTCCTGGTGTTGATGAGTTTGGTTCTTCTGGATTTGGCACTATTGGATTATGAGTATTTGTAAGAATGATATTCCCTTTATTGCTAGCATCTATAGTAGCACTATAGCCATCGGCAATATTAATTTCTTCTATACTGTATACAATCATTTCTCCATTTATTTTTTCGTCTAAATCTGACCATGTTGTGGTCCAATTATTTTTTGCATTTAAAGTAACCGGAGCTCCTTTGGTTTGTCCATTTGCATAAAGTTGTACTTTAATATCATCTGGACGAATAGCATCTTGATCATTACTATCATTCCAATGCTTAGTTGCTGTTACACTTGTTTTACCCGGTGTGTAATGATTGGTAATGTTTGCTCCATCAATTTCTTTTGTATATTCTGGAACAGTATTTTCAGTAACTGTATAAAGAATTTCTTGACCCTCTTTATTTTTTGGTAAGTTAGTAAACTCATATGACCAGTTCCTATCTTCTTTTACTTCTTTACTTTCAACAATAGATCCATTTGCTAAAAGATTCACTGTAATACTTTCTGGGCGTTTACCATCTTGATTGTTTTTATCGTCCCATGTTTTTATGCCAGACAATTCTGTTGTTTCTGGTGTATAACTATTTGTAATGATAATGTTTCCGTGATCAAATCCATCAATAGTAGTTTCATAACCATCAACATTTCCTACTTCTTGAACTGTATAAATGATCACTTCTCCTGCTTTTTTCTCATCTAATCCTGACCAACTTGTCGTCCAGTTATTTTTAATGTTTAAAGTCTCTTCTTTACCTAATTTTTCACCATCAGCATAGAGTTGAACTTTTATATCATCTGGGCGAACACCATCTTGATTGTTGCCATCTTCCCAACGCTTCGTTATTGTTACACTTGTTTCTCCTGGTGTGTGACTATTTGTAATATCTGTTCCATTTATTTCTGTTGTATAACCTGAAACCGTATTTTCTGTAACTGTATAAACAATTAATTCGCCATTGTTATACTTAGGCAAATTCGTAAATTCGTAATTCCAGCCAGTTTCTTCAGTAACTTGTTTCCATGATTATAATAATCCATAGCCCAATTTTTAAATTCTGATCCTGATGGAGTATCTGCTTTTGCTTCATATTCTTTAATCAAAGGTAAAGCATCCATTTCAAAACCTTTGTAATATTTTCCTGTATCATCTAGTATTAAACCCATTTGACTTTCGCTTACGGCACCATACTCAAATGCTTGTTTTGTATAAAAAGCTTTTTGAAAGGCATATCCATTTTTCCAACCACTCTCAAAACTACTCCAAGCAACCATTTCTTGATCTTGAGGTTCATCATAAATTATTACTGATTCCACATCTTCAAAACTATTAACTTTCCCACCTAAAATAGTTTCTTTACCTAACTCTATATTCCACTCAAGAACATTTCCTGGAGTATCAAATTTTCCAGTATCAGGGTTAGCAAAATTTACATCTATTTGTTGACCAGTTTTTGCATTAGCAGTGGTGCTTCCTGAATCTATACCCCCTCCACCAGTTCCTCCTTCACCAGTTCCTTCTATATTAAAATCGATATCATCATTAGGAAACTCAATAATAATATTGCCATCATCTTTCACAAAGTTTTGATTAACCTGAAACTGCATTTCAAATGTACCTGATATATCAGAATGATTTTCAACATAGTCAGTAGTAAAAGTCATTTCAATATAGTATCCCGTGGAGTCATTCCCACGTATTCTTGCTTGTGCTACTTCTTGCCCATCAACACTCAAAGGGAAATAAAAACTTCTACAATTTGAAATTCCTCTGGTATGGAGAAATATAATATATCACCTTGTTTAAAGGCATCATCTGGAATTTCCCAATCATAATGCAAATCATATTTATCTGTGACCGTTAGTAATCCACCATTACTAATCTCTTGGTTATTACTATCCATCATGGAAACATTAGTTATATATTTATCTCCATTGTAATCCATATTAGCAGCATAAACTGTACTTACAGAAATAATTGTTATTAGGATTGTGGATAGTAACAGCATAGAAACAGCAACTAAATTTGTTAAAATGTTTATTTTTTTCACAGTGTTTCACCTCATTTTTTATTTTTAGAACATTTGTAGTAGTCTCTTTTTCTATGAACAATATTTTCAAACTTAAAGGCACAAAAGTTGTTTATCAGACTATTAATCAAACAGATAACTAATTGAAGTTAATAACATACTGATTCTGTTATTAATTCTCTGACTCTCATGACTAAAAATAGGTTTCCTTAGCACGTATATAACTATATTACAGTAATAATTTAAAGTTGATTACTTAATAATGTCGCCTGAAAAGTACTTTTTTGAAACTATTGACCTTCAAAATTTTATTGCAAAGTTTCACCTACATAATTATTCGGATAAAAATAAAAGAAATCATATGCAAGAAGAATTTTCATGACCCGTAACTACTATGTCAATTTTCCATAAAAACAAAACGAACACTTGACTAATATAATGAAATTACAGATAACTTATTATAAAACGGCATTCAATGAATACAGTAAAATTCTATCTGTTATTTGTAAAAAGAAAAATAAGCCAACGTCGAATTCATGGCGGATGGATGAAACCTATGTCAAAATAAAAGGCAAGTGGTACTACTTATATAGGGCTATTGATTCTCATGGCAACACATTAGACTTGTGGCTTCGAAAACATCGTGATACGGCTTCTTCTTATGCGTTCATTAAGCGTTTAATCAGGCTGTATGGTGAACCAAGAGTATTAGTTATGGACAAATATGCGCCAACCATCGCAGCTGTCAAACAACTCAAAAATGAGGGGTTTCTGACAACGGTTGATTATCGATTGTCGAAGTATCTGAATAACAACATTGTACAAGATCACCGGCAGATAAAAAAACGCTTTTCGAAATCCTTAGGATTTCAATCAATGAAAACAGCAGCTGCTACAATTCAAGGAATTGAAGTGGTCAATGCTTTATACAAGGACAGTCGAAGAAAATTGAATCTCTTCGATTTTTCGCCATGAAATGAAATTAAAAACCTGATGGCTATCGCATAAGAAAAGAACTAAAATTGAACCCGATTTGGGATTTTTTTATTGTTCTTAAATCTTTGCAACACTACCCATTTCAGATTGAAAAGCCAAAAAGCCAAAAAGATAAAAATATCTTTTTGGCTTCTTTAACAGAAATAGACAGAAAAACAAGTATCGTTTAAAGAAAATTGGAAATTTTTATTTTTGATTAAATTTAGCATTTTCCAAAAATAAAAATGATTCTATTCCACTTGTGAAAGAAGTAAATCTCTTAGTACAATGGCGTTGTTATGAATTTCATCTTTAGCTCCATAAACAAGAGTTGTGGTTTTATGCTCTTGGATTAAAACGACTAGTTGCTGCAAGACTTTATTCGCATTTGTAGATTGTAATTCCTTTATATAGTCGTCTTTAAAAATTGGAAATTTTGCTGGGTCGTGGCCATACCGTTTTCTTAAATCAGTGCTCGGAGCTATGTCCTTTAGCCATAGGTCTAAATGTTCTTTCTCCTTAGACATCCCTCTAGGCCATAGACGATCAACTAGTATCCTATACCCATCATTAGGTTTTGCGGGTTCATAAGCTCTCTTAATAGTAACTGTCAATGATAATCTCCTCCACTCATTAGTTTATACGATTATTCAATAGTTGATCATTTTCTATCCTCTACCGTTGATATATCTACTTAATTAAGCTTTGTGTAACCTTCTTTTTCAAATCTAAAGTGATATTCTTTTCAAACTCAGGATGATTATTAAGCCATCTAAAATTCAATGGAGATGGGTGTGGAATAGGGAAAAAATGGGGTAAATAATCTTTATAAGATAATACCGTTTCAGATAGCGTCGGTTTTACACTTTTCCCAAGATAATATAGTTGAGCATACTGTCCAATAAGAACCGTCATATCTACTTCAGGCATCAGTTTTAATACCTCTGGATGCCATTTTTTAGTAAAGCCTGCTCTAGGCGGAAGATCCCCTGTTTTAGCTTTACCCGGAAAATAAAAATCTAATGGTACTACAGAAATTTTGCCAGAATTATAAAACAACTCTTCAGAAACACCCAGCCATTCTCTTAGTCTATCACCACTCTTATCTCGAAAGACGTCGGCTTTCTCCTGAGTTTTCATCCCAGGTGCTGGACCAATCAACAATAGCTTGGTTCCAGGGTACGCAGTGAAAATAGGATGCCATCCTTTTTTTGTGAAATCTATATTCATAGGATCATTTTCAATAGCCAATTTAATTTTTTCGATTCTCAATTTGCCTCCTTCTTTCACTATACGATTACATAGAATTATACTCTGTTTATTCAATTTAAGATATATGGAAGCCTTGAAGTAGGAATATTATTTTGAGTACTTCTAATAAATTTTCACTTTAAAGGTTAAATTACAAAAAAAATGCTATTTTATGTTCGGGAATAGTTTAAATAGGCCCTTTTTTTCCAAGTCTTACTTGTCATTGTTTTATCTTGTAATTTCATTTCATCCGCGGTACATTAATATATAGTACTAAAGGAGCGATTAATTGTGAAAAAGGGAACATATGAAATTAAACAGTTAGATGGAACGCGAATTAAATTTATTTTCAAGGGTATTATAGTAGGGGTTTTAGCGGGTCTTGTGGTGAGTATTTTTAGATTAGTGATTGAGCATATTAATGAAATTGTTATTGGGTTCTATTTGTATTTTCGTCAGCATCCAGCTTGGTTAATACCCTGGGTGGTTTCTTCTATCATAATAGCAATTATAATAGGTTTATTAATGAGAAGTGATTCGGATATTAAAGGAAGTGGAATTCCACAAGTAGAAGGTCAGTTGTGTGGGGAAATTAAAATGAACTGGTTTTCTGTATTATGGAAAAAGTTTCTAGGTGGAGTCTTAGCTATTGGTTCAGGACTGTTTCTTGGACGAGAAGGTCCGTCAATTCAATTGGGGGCAGTTGTAGCGCAAGGATATAGTGTTTTTCTGAAAAGTACTATAGCTGAAGAGAAAATTTTGATTTCTAGTGGAGCTAGTGCAGGACTTGCTGCAGCATTCAATGCGCCGATAGCCGGATTATTATTTGTATTGGAAGAAATTCATCATTCTTTTTCACCTCTAGTATGGTTGACATCTTTTTCGGCAGCAATTACGGCAAATTTTATTTCTTTGCACTTTTTTGGCCTAAGGCCAGTATTATATATTGGCGAAATTAAGACTTTGCCGCTGCATTATTATTGGACATTAATTTTATTAGGGATTTTATTAGGAGTTTTAGGTTTATTTTATCAAAAAATACTCTTGAAATTACCTCAAATATATGGAAAAATCAAAGGATTATCTCCTGATTTTTATGGAATTATACCGTTTATAGTAGTTATTCCAATCGGTTTTTTCTTCCCTAACTTATTAGGTGGGGGCAATCAAATTGTCTTAGCATTAGGGAGCCAATCACCAACGTTGTGGTTTTTAGTTGGATTATTTTTACTACGCTTTATTTTTTCAATGGTATCCTATGGTTCAAATATGCCAGGTGGAATATTTTTGCCAATTTTGACTCTTGGAGCGATTATTGGTACTTTCTTTGGAGTTGTTTTGGTTCATACAATTGGAATGGATCCAATATTTGTTAAGAATTTCTTGATATTTGCAATGGCTGGCTATTTTGCCGCCATTGGAAAAGCACCATTAACAGCAATTATTTTAGTGACTGAGATGGTAGGAAACCTTTCCCACTTAATGTCGTTAGGTATAGTAGCACTAGTTAGTTATGTCGTTGTGGATAGCCTCGGTGGAAAACCAATTTATGAAACATTGTTAGAACGTCTTGTTACACCAATTGAAAGCAATATTAGTGGAAAAAAGACGATTATTGAATTTCCGATTAGTGCAGAAAGTTTCCTTGATGATAGTATGGTTCGTGATTTCACTTGGCCAAAAGACATGCTGTTAACGTCGATTCGTCGAGGTGAGACAGAAATTTTAACTCATGGAGATACAGTGATGCATGTGGGAGATGTTTTGATTATTTTGACGGATGATGGTATTTCTCAACAAGTGAAAGAAGAAATTAAACGTAGAACCCAGCATTGTTAGTGATATTGGTTTAGAGTCAATAGATGAGATAGTCTTTTCGAGAACTTTTTTATGTTAAGCAGATAAAATTGGAAATAATGTAACATTAGACTAAACGGTTCTATTGCAAGGTTTAAAATAAGTCAGTCCTATCCACTTAATTCACCCAGTTTATGCTGGAATCCCCATCAATTTCTTGAATTCGCCGCATACTGAAAAGCCAAAGAGATTTCCATCTTTTCGGCTTTTTTTGTATAGGGCGCGGACTGTTTCCATTCCTTTAATTGTAGCGGAGGCGGTCCTTATGGACTGGTATAACTCGCGTCTTTTATTGATGGGTCGATGATCCTGTTCAATGATATTATTCAAATATTTACTGGTTCGATGAGTGGTAGACTCAAAATAACCTTCTGATTTGAGCTGTTTAAATGCGCAAGAGAGCGATGGGGCCTTATCTGTGACAAGAACTCCGGGCTCACCGAATTGTTTAATTAGTCGTTTAAAGAAACCATAGGCGGCTTGACTGTCACGTTTCTTACGTAGCCAAATATCGAGTGTTAAACTAGAAGAATCAATGGCACGATATAAATAGTGCCATTTCCCCTTCACTTTAATATAGGTTTCATCCATTCGCCAAGAATCACCTGCCGTGCGATGACGCTTTTTCCACAAGAAATAAACAATTTTACTGTACTCTTGAACCCATCGGTAAACAGTAGTATGACAGACTTCAATTCCGCGTTCGTGAAGGATTTCCGAAACGTCACGATAACTCAAGTTTTATCGTACATAGTAGCCTACGGCTACCATGATAATGTCTTGCTTGAATTGTTTTCCTTTAAAATGGGCCATAACTGTTCTCCTTAGATGCTGTTTCTTTCCATTTTACACTAGATTGTCCTTTTAGAAAAACTTTTGATGACACTCGAGTAAAAAAAGAAAGTGTCCCACTCACCTTCTCTACCCAGCTCTTAAAACGCATTCTAAGCCCACCTATTCATTTCACGAGACCCTTATATATAATAATCAATACGGGGGTATTCGCGTTCTAATACACCTTTTTTTGTTAATGAACCCTATTCCAAGAGGTGGGTTCATCTCTAGAAAAGAAAAAGGACAGATAGCTTTATGACCCTCTGACGGGCGTTTCAAGAAGGGGGAACTGGTTTAGTTAGACTAGGCTTGTTTTTGTCTGAAACAAAGAGAGACGATTAAACGAAGGGTTCTAGAGGAGAAAAAATCTCGCCTGTGAGTGAGGGAAGCGAAGGAAGCCCTTTTTTGCCTACGCTTTTGATTGTAGAAGATGAGTGAGCTAGTTCTGTTGCAAAGTTTAAAAATCGATTAAAATCCCATTAAAACAGGGCATTATAAAAATTATGAATGCTGATTTTATGGGATTTTAAATTATTGGTAGTAAAGTTATTTCAATGTTACATTATCAGCAACAGGAAGAATTAACTGATTTTCTTCTTAGAATATCACTTAAGAAGCTCAAAAAGCATCAAGCATAAAAATTTATTTTTTTTAATCGGTTGTATAAATATCATTTGTGAAAAAATATTTTAAAATATAAATAAATTAAATTGCGGAAATCCTATACAATTGAATATAATTGTTTTTAATACCGCTAATTAATAAGATTGCATTGTGAAATAAGTTCAAATGTATTGACATTATGAAAAATCGAAGTATAGTAGTACCTATAGTAGCTACTATAAAAATAGAGGTGGAATCATAATGGAGCAAATAGTTCAGGTTATGAAAAAGTATAATTTTTCGGAATACGAGACACTGGTTTATACCACATTACTTGAAATTGGAAATTTATCAGGATATGAGGCTAGCAAACGTTCTGGTGTTCCACGGTCAAAAGTTTATAATGTTTTAGAATCTCTTTTAAAAAAAAGACTTGTAATTGCCACCAAAACGGATCCAAAGCTTTATCAAGCAGTATCTGCACAAGAATTTTTAGGAAAATTTAAAAATGATACTTTAACAGATATTGATTATTTAGAATTGGAATTAGGGAACATTAAAAAAAAAGAAGATGAAGAACTGTTATGGGAACTAAATGGGTATGATAATATCCAAAATAAAGCATATCATCTGGTTAGAGATGCCAAAGAGAGTTTATATGTCCAAATCTGGGAAGAGGACTTAACAGGAGAGTTAATTAATGTTTTTACTGAAGCCGAAAAAAAATTGAAGAAGTTCGTGCTGATACTATTTAGTAAAAATCATCATTATGAATTGCCATTTCAGCGTTATTATTGCCATGGATTCGAGACTGTCAAATTAGAGGATTTTGGAGCAAGATGGCTAAATATTGTTAAAGATAGCAATGAAGTCGTCTTTGGAACCATTAGAGATAGTAAAACGGATGTAGATGTCATTTGGACAAAAAATAAATCAATGATTTCTTTATCTAAAGAATACGTGAAACACGATGCATATACGTTGAAAATTATCAGTCAACTTTCAGAACCATTAAAAGCTGAATATGGACATGCATTTGAGAAAATTCGAGATATTTATTAACGGAGGCGGAAATATGTCAAAGAATATTTTAATCGCATTAATTATACTTATTAATGGGTATTTTATTGTTATGTTTGTGAAAGACTTAATTAAGCACAAAGATGAAGTAATGAAGGAACCTGCAAGTACTAAAATTTTACCTTTCAGCTCATTTATTA
This sequence comes from uncultured Vagococcus sp., assembly GCA_963517295.1. Lineage (GTDB taxonomy): Bacteria > Bacillota > Bacilli > Lactobacillales > Vagococcaceae > Vagococcus. The sequence continues at coordinate 1,857 of CAUQFM010000023.1, read as the reverse complement.
TCTTCTTTCTTTCAACATTTGGTATCTCAGATTTCGCTATTGGAACCGTGCTTTATCCTAAATTAAATTGGGTATCCATTAAGAAATTACCGGGAACTCTGAACGCACAATGTGTCATACCAGTGGCTGCTATGGCTCTTTCTTATATCACTTCAATTGATGTAGGGATTAAAACTTTAGCTGTTTGTATTATTTGTCAAGTTTTTGGAGCTTATATTGGACCACGGTTTGTTGTAAAACTACCAGAACGAACTATTAAAATATTTGTAGGAATTGGTTTGATTGTAGCGGCTATTTTAATTTTTGCTGGACAAATGAATTGGATTCCATCCAATGGAACCGCAACTGAATTATTTGGGGGGAAATTAGTTTTAGCTGGATTTTTATTATTTGTTTATGGGGCATTAAACAATATTGGAATTGGCTCTTATGCTTTAACAATGGTAACGGTCTATTTACTAGGATTGAACCCAATTGCAGCTTTTCCAATTATGATGGGAGCTTGTACATTTTCAGTACCAATAGGGAGTGTTCAATTTATCAAATTCAACCAATATAGTCGTAAGATTACCTTATTTACAGCTATATTTGGCGTATTAGGTGTACTAGTTGCAGTTTTCTTAGTAAAATCATTGGATACAGTTATGTTGAAATGGTTAGTAATCTTTGTTTTAATTTATAGTGCCTATACGATGCTAATACCACTAATAAGAGGAAAAAAAGCCGTTACTAAATAATTTAGATAAAGGGAGATCAGGATGTATGCTAATTTTGACTAAAGAAGAAATGAGTCGTTTTTTCACAATGAAAGAGGCTATTCAAGCTGATAAAGATGCTTTAGAAATTTATTCAAAAGGTGGGGCTAAAGTACCGCTTAGAACGAATTTAGATATCCAAAAACAAGGTGGACAAAGTCTTTATATGCCTGCGTATGCTCAAGGAGAATTTGAAAGCCTAGGAGTTAAAGTTGTTTCTGTTTATCCAAATAATATTGAAAAAGGGTTGCCTAGTGTCCCCGCAACTATGGTTGTCTTGGATCCAAAAACAGGAATTGTTGATGCAATACTAGATGGCACCTATTTAACACAAGTCCGAACTGGAGCAGTCCAAGGAGCAGCAACGGATATTTTAGCTAATAAAAATGCAAAGATTGGGGCTTTAATTGGTACAGGTGGACAAGCAATCAAACAATTAGAAGCTATGCTTGCTGTCAGAGATTTAAAAGAAGTTCGAATCTTTGATGTTGATAAAAACCGGGCAGAATCTTTTGCTTTAGCGATGAAAGAGGAATTAAAAGACTATCATTCAACTTTTATTGCTGTAGATTGCTCTGATAAGGCAGTTAAAGATGCTGATATCATTACTTCTGTAACTACATCAAAAGTACCCACTTTTTCAGCATCAGCTGTAAAAAAAGGGGCTCATGTTAATGGAGTTGGAGCTTATACTCCGGATATGTGTGAAATTCCCGCAGATTTGATTGTTAAAGCAGATAAAATTATCTTTGACACTATGGTTGGGGTTTTAGCCGAAGCTGGAGATTTCATTCAACCTTTAGAAAATGAATTAGTTACAAAAGAACACTACCATGGTGAATTAGGTCAAGTTATTTTAGGTGAGGTAAGTGGTCGAGAATCTGAAACAGATATCACAATATTTAAAACTGTTGGTTCAGCTGTTCTTGATGTAGTTACCGCACAAAGAATTGTTTCGAGAGCTCGTGAATTAGCTATTGGTACTGAAATTGATTTATAGAAATTAAGCCGTCCCGTCTTATATTTTATTTAATCACTCCTGGTTCCATTAAAATCAATAACATGAAAAGTAGTCACCAACTTATAAGTTATTGACTACCCC
>CAUQFM010000022.1:0-23045 GCA_963517295.1 uncultured Vagococcus sp. | reverse complement strand
GTTAGATTTTTAACAAGTTCAAATTCTGTAGTTGGAGGGTTTTTATCAATTAAATCGTTTAACTATTTTAAATTTTAAAAACAAAGAAAAAATATTAAATACTGTTTTTCAGAAAAAATGCTTACATTGAAGTACCATTCCATTTTTCTTATGGCATTAATATATATTTCGGTGATAACTGTGTGATTGGTGCTGGAAGTGTTGTAACCAGAGATATAACAAAAAATACAATAGCAGTTGGTTCCCCTTGTAAAATTTTAAGAGAAATATCACCATCTGATAGTGTATTATTAAATGAAAAATTAGTTTGATTATTAAATAAAGTCCTAATTTTCAATTACGAAAGTCAGGACTTTATAATTTTTGATCTCTAAACTAGTTGAAGTGCCATCTCATATACTTTTCTTCGTTTTTCATCAGCGCTAATATTCAAAATAAAACCGATCATAACTGAAAGAGTCAGGAGATTGGAACCACCATAACTCATAAAAGGAAAAGGAACACCTGTCATTGGGATCAGGCTTAAAATACCGCCTAGATTGATAAATACCTGGATTAAAATAGCAGAACCCATTCCGATGCAGACAAGAGAATTAAAAGATGATTGAGCTTTTATTCCAATAGCGAATATTCTTAAAATTAAAAAGAGTAGCACACCTAGAATAATCATTGAGCGAATAAGTCCAAGTTCTTCCATAGTGACAGAAAAAATAAAATCTGTTTCTGCTACAGGTAGGAAGCCTTTTTTTTGGATACTTTTACCTAGACCTAAACCAAACCAGCCGCCATTAAAAATAGCAAAATATGAATTTACTAACTGGAAGCCATTATCAAGTTGATCTTCAAAAGGGTTTTTAACGACTGAAAAGCGATCGTAGACATGATGATAGCGATTAGGGATTAGCCAACCATCTTTAAAAAGAACTAGTTGGGTCATGATAAAACTAAAAACAAGTGTAATACTGAAGCCTCCTACCATATAAGGGTAAGGAATACCGCTTGCCATCAAAATGATTAAATAAATTAAGGTTAAGATAGTCGCCCCACCAACATTAGGTTGTGTAAAGACAAGTAAAATCAAGATACCAATAATAACACTTGGAGCAAGAACCGTTTCTTTAAAATGAGAATTAATTTTATTTTGTTTTCTAGAAAAAATATAGGATGCGTATAAAATAATGGTCACCATGATGAATTCGGATGGTTGAATGGTAATCGGACCAATATTTATCCATCTCTGAGCTCCACCAATCGTATTTCCTAAGCCTAAAACAGAAGTAGAAATTAAAATTAAGGCAGAAGCGCCAATCAGTATTTTATGAAAAATAGCTGTTTGATACAAGCTTAATTTCGTTCGATAAATCAAAATAATCAAAAGAATGGAAATAACTAGGAAAAACGATTGCTTTGAAGCGATGGATATGGAGCTTTTTCCTCGCTGGTCTAAATTATAAGAACTTGCACTAAAAATCATAATGATACCAGTAATATTTAAAATAATGTATGGAATTAAAATTTTAAAATCAAGGAATTTAAATTTATGTAACATAACTTTTTTGACACTCCCTTTCGGTCAAAATTCAGTGTAACATATCCATTAAAAAGAGACGAGTGTTTATAGAAATTACTTTCTAAAAAAAGAACATTTAAAAAAATATTAATATATTTTGGTTTTTTTGATGAGAAAGTAGACAAGAAGATTGAAAAAATAGTTTATATTATTTATGATTGAGATAATAAAAATAAAAGGATGTGACGGCATGGGAAACATTATTAAAGGTCAAGATGTTGCACAAAGTTTAATTTTAAATAACTATAAAAAACTATCTGAAGATATTAAACCACGATTGGCAGTTATCAGAGTGGGAAATCATCCTAGTGAAATTTCTTACGAACGTTCAGTTATTAATAAATTAGTTCCAATGGGAATCGAATGTCTATCTTATGTTTATGATCAGAATATTATACAAAAAGAGTTTGACCAAGCGTTTGATCAAATAAACTTAGATAATAGTGTTCATAGTATTCTTTTGTTAAAACCATTACCAAAGCATTTATCATTAGAACATGTTATTCAAACCATTGATCCTTTGAAAGATGTAGATTGTATTGGGATGATTAATATGGCAAAAATTTATCAAGAAGGCCCTAAAGGATTCCTCCCTTGTACAGCAGAAGCTGTTTTGAATATTGTATCTTATGAAGGAATCGAGTTAAAAGGAAAATCAGTTGTAATGATTGGTTTTGGAATGGTTATTGGTCGACCGTTAACCTTACTTCTTCTAGAAGCAGGAAGCACAGTCACTGTCTGTAATGAGTATACAAAAGATCTGAAGGCAGAAAGCACTCGTGGGGATATTTTAATTGTAGCTACAGGTGTTATCGACTTGATAAACGAAGAACACGTTAAGAAAGATGCTGTTGTGATTGATGTAGGAATAAATGTTAATGACAAAGGACGTCTTGTTGGAGATGTCGATTTTGAAAACGTTTTAGAAAAAGCGGCTAGTGTAACACCTGTTCCAGGGGGGGTTGGCACAGTAACAACTTATGTATTAGCAACCCATGTTTTTCAAGCTTATGAACAACAAAACAAATTGAGTTAGATTCAGAAAGTTGGATAATATGAATCAAAAAGTAAATAAAGTAACACCCTTTGCGGTGTCAGGAATATCACTGCTTTTAACGAGCGGAATGTCAATTAATGCGACGTTGCCTTACATTAAAGATCACTTATCTTTAAACCAAACACAAAGTGAACTACTTAGTACTATGCCAAGTTTAACAGTAGTCACTTTTTTGTTACTATCAACGGTGATTATTAATAAAATAGGAATGAAAAAAACGGTCTTACTAGGACTCATTTTAGTGGCTGTTGGGGGTGTACTACCAGTTTTTACTCCGAACAGCTATGAGGCAATTTTAGTAAGTCGTTTAGTTTTAGGTGCTGGATTAGGTATGTATGTGTCATCGGCTGTCAACTATATTAATGAATTATTTGTAGGTAAACAACGAATGACGTTATTGGGTATTAGAAATTCCATGGAAAGTATTGGGCAAATGGTTTTAACCTTTGTAGCGGGAATTTTATTAAGTTTTGGCTGGCAATTTTCTTTTCTTGTTTATTTATTTGCCATTCCTGTCGGCTTATTATTTTATTTTTTTGTACCAGATGTAAAAATAGATAAAGTTGTATCTGAAGAAAAAGTAAAAATGAAAGTATTACCTATTTTAACCTTTTTCTTTGCTTCAATTATGGTAATGAATAGTATTGCAATTGCGGTTAGATTCCCGACTTTGGCTATTGATTTAAAAGGACCGGGCTATAATCCAAGTAATTATTTAGCTTTAATGCCAGTTTTAGGAATTATAGCTGGCTTTTTATTTCAAAAGTTGGCTTCAACATTAAAGTATCGAATTTTATATTTAGCAGTGATTATTAATTTAGTTGCAAATTTATTAATTGCATTGTCATATCAGTCATTTTTACTGTTAGTAATTGGTTTACTTATTTCAAGTATTCCAGTGGCTTGGGTGTTGCCTTTTATTTTTAATCATATCGAAAGAATTGCAAGCGGAATGCCAACGAGATTTTTAACTTCATTCATTTTTTTAGGGTGCAATTTTGGTGTGCTAACAGCACCACTTGTCATGCAGGGAATGACGTACTTTGGTGGAACGTCTAACTTATATTTTCCTTTTTATATTTTCACAATTATTTTTGGCGTTTTATTAGTCTGTTTAGTACTACTACGAAAAAAATTAACAAAAACGCTATGATATTTACATGGCGTTTTTATTAGATTAAAATTAGAAATTATGGGATTAATTAAATATAAATTGCTCTCAACTCTATTTATATGATAGGCTTAATTTGTGAAAGTAAGCGCTTTCTTTGTTTGAATCGATGAGGAGGAATTCTATTATGAATTTATTTGAAGAAATGGAGTTTTACGACTATGAACAGGTGGTTTTTTGTCAAGACAAAGAATCAGGATTAAAAGGGATTATTGCTATTCATGACACAACATTAGGACCAGCATTGGGTGGCTGTAGGATGTGGCCTTATGAAACGGAAGAAGAAGCTTTAAGAGATGTTTTGAGATTATCTAAAGGAATGACCTATAAAAATGCAGCAGCAGGACTTAATATTGGTGGTGGAAAATCAGTTATCATAGGGGATCCTAGAAAAGATAAAAGTGAAGCTTTGTTTCGTGCGATGGGACGTTATGTAGAAAGTTTGAATGGTCGATATATTATCGCTGAAGATGTAGGAACAACAGAACAAGATATGAATGCTATGTACTTAGAAACAGATTACGTAACAGGTAGTACAGCTCGTATAGGAGCGTCAGGCAATCCGAGTCCTAAAACAGCTCTAGGCATTTATTATTCAATGAAGAGAACAGCAAAAGAAGTTTTTGGTTCAGATTCTCTTAAAAATAAAAAAATATCGGTTCAAGGAGTTGGAAATGTAGCTTACGAATTATGTCGTTTAATTCACGAAGATGGTGGAGATTTAATTGTCACAGACATTAATCAAGATGCAGTTAAACGAGCAGTTGAGGATTTCGGTGCGGTGAGTGTAGGAATCAATGATATCTATGAAGTAGAAGCAGATATTTTTGCACCTTGCGCGTTAGGGGCAATTTTAAATGATGAGACAATTCCTAAATTAAAGGTTAAAGCAGTATGTGGATCTGCGAATAATCAATTAGCTGAAGGTTTAAAACATAGTAAAATGTTAGAAGATAAAAATATTTTGTATGCACCCGATTTTATTGTAAATAGTGGTGGTGTTATTAATGTAGCGGATGAGTTAAGTGGCTACAATGAAGACCGTGCTCTTGATAAAATTAAAGCAATTTACGATCAAATGGGGCATGTTTTTAGAATCGCTAAAGAACAAAATATTTCAACAGTAGAAGCAGCTGATCATCTGGCGGAAGAACGAATTGAACAAATACTCAAAGTGCGCAGTTCTTTTTTAAGAAGTGAGAAGTCTTCGATTTGTAAGAGATAAAAATAAGAACCTGAAGCAGAAGTAGTTTTCTCTGTTTCAGGTTCTTAAAACTGTGTGTTTAGTAACAGAGTGAAGTAATCGTCTTAGCTACAGATTCTTCTGTAATAGATATCCCTGGAAAGGTATTTTCTATTGTGTTCCCAATAAGATAACTTTTTGATGCGTGTTTAAACATAGAGAAATCGTTAGCATCATTTCCAAACATAATGAACGGTTCGTAAATGTTCAATGAGTTAAAAGCTGTCCACTTTGATATTTCTTTTGGAGAAAGATCAATTAATTGCTCGGAATCATGAAGATTAATAGTAATCTTCATTTTTTCTAATTGCTGAATAATTTGTGGATCAGTTGTGAAAAGAACTGCTTTAATGATTGGATTTAATAAAGACAGTTCTTTATTTTTAGCTGTCTTTAAAGGATCAACACCTAAAAATAGTGGATGATTAGAATCTCCTTTAAAAGAATAGTCCCAGCTACTATCAACCATGTAATCTAATTGATAATTTTCGATTAGTTTAAGAATGACATTAGTTTCTTTTTCTGAAAATGACGTTGTTGTGATAAGACCCTTATCTTGTATAAAGGCCCCATTACCACCGATTAATGAGAAATCATGAAAAGAAAGTGGCAGGACAGGTAACATATCTCTAATTGGCCTTGCCGAAGCAAAAATAACTTTTCTTTGTTTGCTGAGCCGAGTAATCGCTAGTTCGATATCTTTCGTCATTTTCTTCCCTTTGAAAATTGTTGTACCATCTAAATCAAAAACAACAGTCATCAAGCAAATTCCTTTCTAAGTTGTAACCATCGCTTGTAGTTTACTTGGAGGATTTTTTTTAACTCTAGATATGGTATTTCTTTTAAATCAGCTAAAAATTGTAGATTTTTTTCTTGTATGGCAACATAATCAAGTTTATCTTCCTCTAGTTGATGAACCCAACTTAAAGCACTTAAACCATCAGATTCAAAAAGTAATCTATCTAGTGGTATTTTTTTGGCTACGTTTTGAATAACAGGATCATTAATAATAGAAGGGCCAATGGTAAAATAACAATCTAAAGCAATATACTTATCTAAATACGAATCAGAAGAGTACCAATGAACTAAGTAACTATTTGGATAGTCTTGAATAATTTTTACGATTTCTAATTCTTGTCCTTTTGTATGAAGAATGACAGGCTTATGAAGATTACAGGCTATTTTTAATTGTTGGACAAATATTTTTTCTTGAATATGTAGGGGAATAGTAGTCCAAGTATTATCCATACCAATTTCACCAATGATATCCGTTTTATTTAGAATTGGAAAAAATGTGTCAACAGCAAGAGAATCGCTATCCCAGGGATGAATACCAGCGCTTAAAGTTAAGAATGGGTAATCTTTTGTTGCTATAGAATGATAGTACCACTCACTTTCATTTTGACAATTAATCGTTGCTGGTATTTTTTCTTGTATTAACAAGTTTAACAGGTTTCCTGCATGGTCAAGATGACAGTGAGCATCAATCATAATCAATAGCTGTGAACTGTTTATTTTTAATCGTTTGATAAATAGTTTCTCTTAAATCCCCTTGATGAGCAAGCCAGCTTCTTGTTTGTTCTTCTTTAGTTAAATTAATTTCAGAAATAATTTGACTGGGTGCTTGTCCCATGATAAGGATTCTATCAGATAAGTAAATTGCTTCATCTATGTCGTGAGTGACTAAAATAATCGTTTTATTTAAACTTTTTGCAATTGTTTTTAACCAATCTTGTAACGTTTGGCGAGTAAAAATATCTAAAGCCCCAAAAGGTTCATCAAGGAGTAAAATATCACGATCGACAAGGACCGTTCTTAGAAAAGCAACGCGTTGTTTCATACCACCTGAAAGCTCATCTGGATAACTATTTTTAACGGTAAATAAACCAAATTTTTTTAGAAGTTGCTCATTATTTTCTTTATCAATAGGTAGATGATGAATTTTTTGGTACAAAGAAATATTTTCTTGCACAGTTTTTGAGTTAAACAATAGATCATCCTGGGGCATATAAGAAAAATAAGAATTAAGCCCAATGATTTGTTCTTCATCAATAAAAATTTCACCGAGATTTGCAGATAGAGTCCCGGCTAGAATATTTAATAAACTAGATTTACCACAACCACTAGGGCCAAGAATTGTAATGAATTCATTTTGTTTAATCTGGAAGTTAAGGTCTTTAAAAATCCATTCGTCTTTATAGGTTAAACCTAAATTTTTACAAACAATTTGTTTCATAACTACTCATCCTTTGTAATAAATTGATTAGTAAATAATTTGTTTGATGCAATTTTTTGGTCAATCAACTTGTTTTCATACATGAAATCAGTATAATTTGTCCAAACACTTTCTGTCATGATACCCCATTTTTCGGAATTAGAGGTATAATTTTTCGATAAAAATTCTTGAGATTTTTCTAAAAAGTCTAAATCTTGATCTGGTGTTGCTTGGTGGAGTATTTTAGCACTTTCTTTTGGTTCTTTGATAGCAAATTGATAGCCTTTTTTAGTGGCATCGATAAATGATTGAACTAGTTTGCTATCTTTTTCAATCGTTTCATCTCTCGTAACAATAATAGGTGTGTAGTAATCAAGTCGTGGATCTAAGTCTTTTAATGGTAAATAGTTTAGGTCATATTTATCCATTTTGGCTTTGGTTAAATCCCATCCTTCAAAGAACCACTTTATATCAACATTTTTACCTAAGTCACTAGCACCAATACCTGTATTGCCAACAGTTGTTAATTTTGAATAATCTGAGTTGTCATTTTTCATAACAGCTTTTAACATAGCTTCTTCGCTAGGTGATTGCCAACCAGCGTAAACTTTACCTTCAAAATCTTTAGGGGATGTTATATTCTCAGATTTCAAACTAACAAATCCAGAGGTGTTATGCTCTAATACTGTCGCGATAGCTTTAACTGGTATCGGTGAACTAGAAGTTTGAGCATAGGTAAGGTCTTCTTGATAGCTTAAAGCAAAATCTGCCTTGCCAGCACCAAGTAGAGCTAAACTAGTATTGTTTTCACCAGGTTCAATAATTTCTAGGTCAATTCCTTGATCCTTGTAGTAACCTTTTTCTTTTGCAACATAGATACCTGTATGATTGGTATTTGGTAAATAATCTAAAATAAGGGTTACTTTTTTTAAATCTTTATTGGATGTATCCTCTTTTTTAGTTTCAGAACTGCATGCGCTGACCATAAATAAGAAAAAAGTTAATAGAATAATAATTGCTTTTTTATTGGGTTTATACATTTGAAATCATCCTTTTTTTTATCAATATTTTTTCGATGCTTAAAACAAGGTAGTTTAGCAATAAACTCAAACACATGATAACGACAACCGTTGCAAAAACTTTATCTAGAAGATAGCCATTTTTAGCACGAATCATATAATAACCAAGTCCAGAAGAAGCGCTAAGCCATTCACCAACAATTGCGCCTCCCATACAATAAGTGGCTGATATTTTTAGACCAGAAAAAAAAGCTGGCATTGCTTCAGGAATTTTAACCATTTTATAAATTTGTCGATTATTGGCACCGTATGTTTTCAATAAATTTATTTTTTCCTGATTGCTATTTTTTAGGGCATCTGTAAAAGCAACAACAATTGGGAAAAAGCACATTAGAATGACGATAAGAACCTTAGGTGTTAAACCAAAGCCAAACCAGATGGAGAATATAGGACCTAGCACGAGTACGGGAATTGTCTGTGAGATAACTAGGTGAGGCAGAAACATAAGCCTAACTTTATAAAAACGGTCCATTAAGATAGCAATGAAAAATGCAAAAACAGCTGATAATAAAAGCCCAATAACTGCTTCTTCCATAGTAACGACAGCATGTTTAAATAAAATAGCCCGCTCATTTATTAAAGAGTGAATGATTTGAGAAGGAAGGGGAAGAATGTATAAAGGGACTTTGAAAAGTCTACCAAGTAGCTCCCAAAAAACAATAATGATAGAAAAACTAAAAATAGGATAGAGCCATTTTTTATTCAATTTTTTCACCTCTTTCAATTTTTTTGCATAAAAAAAGACAAGGAAAGATAACTCACCTTGTCGAAAATACATATTATGTATTCGTAATTACTCCCTACGACGGTTCTAACCGACAGGTTCAAAGGGTCTAAACTTTAGCTTACTCTCAGATCGTCACACGATCTCCCCCGCATATTCTAATGTAATTGGAGTGTATCATTTAAAATGAAAGCGGTCAACTCTATCAACTTAAAAAGAATTTTGCGTAATTTTTATAAAACGTTATACTAGAAATAGAAAAATAAAGTAGATAAAGAGGTGTTAGAATGGGGCATCATCAAGGAATAGTAGCTGACCTACTAAAAATTAATTCTATTTTAATTAATGAAAATAATCGCCATTCATTTAGTTTATTTTACGTGATTCATGGTGAATTTACTTGTTATAAAAAAAATCAAACCCCTTTTATTTTAAAAGAAGGAAATTATATATTAAATAATAGTTCTGAAAAATTAATGATTGAACAAATAACACAGTATAATGCTATTTTACATCTAACTTTTTATTTTTCAGAAATTGAAAAAATTATTGGACAAGACTGGCGTCCTTTTTTTAATGATGAACTTTTAGAATTTGTTAGTGAAGAAGAAAAACAAGAATTGACTGAAAAAATGTTTCGCTTGATTTTAGATAATTCTGATATCACAACAGAAAATCATCCTTTTACTAGTATGAGTTATTTATTATCGTTCTTAGAACAATTAAATAAAATAGTGCTGATTGAACAATCTTCAAAAGAGCAAAAAATTTCTTTAGTAACTGACCATCCTAAAGTGTTATCTGTGATTCAATATGTTGAAGAATACTATCAACAAAGAATTTCGCTTCAAGAAATAGCACAAAAAGAATATTTATCTGAAGCCTATTTGTCTCGGTTATTTAAAGAAGAAACAGGCGTTAATTTTACAGATTATGTTGATTATATTAGGTTAAATCACGCTGTAGAAGAATTAAGAAGTTCGAGATTACCTATTTTGTCGATTGCTCTAAATAATGGTTTTTCTACTGGGAAAAGATTTTCAAAATTATTTAAAAAGAAATACGGGATGACGCCAAATTTTTATCGAAAACAAGAGGTGGCTAAGAAGGAAGATTCTAAAATAAAGACATCGGTTAAAGAAGATTATGAGATGTTCCCAAAAGTAGAAATGCTGCAATTAATTGCTCAGTTCATGTTGAATCAAAATATCCAAAAAGAAAGTATTGATTTACCAGAAAAATATCAATTAAAAGTAATTAATGATAAATGCAAAGTATTAAAAAAACCAGAAAAAATTATTAATATTGGTTTAGCTGAAAACGGTATTTCAGAAGATGTTAGGTATCAAATCAGACAGATTCAAGAAAAAATACCTTTTGACTATATTCGCTTTTCAGGTCTGTGCGATGAAACGGACAAAAAACAGTATGTCATCATGGATAAGCATGTTAATAATCATCGTTTATTTAGTTTTATTAATGAAATGCGTTTGAAGCCTATTATCGTTTTAGAGGTAACAAAAGAGACGACTATGCTGTCTTTAAAAAAAGAATTAGCTTATTTAAAACGTGTTATTCAAGGTTATGTTCATTTTGAAGCGAGTTTTAAATCTGGATGGTACTTGGAATTAAAAATAGCAGATGATGTAAATTTTGAAGACTATAAAAATTTTTATGATTACTCTTATCATTTTTTAAAAAATAATTTTACAACTGGTTTTTTTGGTATGACTCATTCTTACAAAAAACATGATTTTTTTAAAGAAGCATATATGTGGATGGTAAAGGAAGAACAACTCCCAAATTTTATTTCTTTTATCTATCGTGATTATGCTTTCAAGAGGACAAGAGAAGAGTCGGATCATTTAGAATTTATTGATAAGTTAGATCAATTACTAGATTGGTTAAATACAGAAACACAAACATCTTTTATTCCAGATGTTTTGGTGACAGAATGGAATATTATTGCGAGTGATAGTCATGTTTTAAGTGGTACTTTTTTTAGATCAGGTATTGTAATGAAATCTTTAGTTCAACTCTCTACACGAGTTAAAGGTGTTGGCTTTTGGTTGAATTTAGAAAGCGAACTTTGGCAAGATATAAATAACCAAGATTCTAATTTATCGATTTTTCTACATGGACCACTACGAAGACCCTTATTTTTTGTATTAACTTTATTCGAACGAGTAGGAGATCAAGTGATTATTGAAACGGATCGGTATATTGTTACGAAACGCTTCAATTCCTATTATCTTTTATTTTATAATTATTACTATCTTGATCCAGCAGATACAGCCTATGAAAATCTCTGGAAAACATCAAGAAAAGAAGCTGTTTTTAATTTTAGTGAATTAAAAAATGGTCATTATTTAGTTAAAAAATTTTTACTTGATAGCAATCATGGTGGTATTTATAATCAATGGCTTAAAGCAGGAGGAACAATTGAGATGGATACTGATATCCAGGAATATTTACTTCAATCAGTTGTTCCTGACTTTCAGATGCACAAAATCGAAGTAACAAATGGTTGCTTAGAGGAACGGTCGGTATTAGAAATTAATGCTTGCTATTTATTGATTTTAAATCGAATTACGGAGTATTAAGTAAAGAAGTAAAAAAAAGAGGGCTTAATTTTGACCTTCATAAAAAAAGTATTATAAATAAGAAAAATTAAACCATAGAGAGAACAAAAAAAGGCACGACATTCATGGGTTAACATTCTATGATTAAAGTGTGAAAACGTTAAAGAGGTGCGCAATTAATGAAAAAAGTATTAGTATTACACACAGGTGGAACCATTTCAATGACTCAAGAAAAAGATGGAGCTATTAGTTTGTCTAGTCATCATCCATTACAAGAAACCATGGATTTACTGCCACAAAATATCGAGGTTGTTGTGGAGGAAACGTTTAATTTACCCTCACCACATATTACACCAAAAGAAATGTTGGTTTTAAAAAATCGCGTCGAAAAAGCTCAAACAGAGGGTTTTGATGGTGTTGTGATTACACATGGAACAGATACTTTAGAAGAAACAGCTTATTTCCTAGATATTTCATTTAAAAAAGAAATAGCCGTTGTTTTAACTGGAGCAATGAGATCAAGTAATGAACTGGGAGCAGATGGTTTATACAATTATGTTCAGGCTATTATTACTGCTTCAGATGACAAATCAAGAGATCAAGGTGTCTTAGTTGTGATGAATGATGAAATTCATGCTGGACGTTTTGTAACCAAAACACATACAACAAGTGTTGATACCTTCAGAACACCAACATTCGGACCAATTGGAATTATCTCTAAAAGACAAGTAATCTTTCTAAAAGAAGTGGTAGAACACCATTCATTGTCTATTACAGAAGTTTCTGGGAAAGTTATTCTACTTAAAGCTTATGCTGGAATGGATGCTATGCTATTTGATGTTTTAAGAGAAGCTAAAGTAGACGGTGTTGTTGTGGAAGCTTTAGGCGCTGGAAACTTACCACCAAATGTTATTAAAAGCCTAGAAGAAATGATCGCTGAGGGAATACCAGTTGCTTTGGTATCAAGATGTTCTAACGGAATTGCCCAAGATATTTATGATTATGAAGGTGGCGGTATCCCATTAAGAAAATTAGGCGTTATGTTTGTTAAAGGATTAACCGGTCCAAAAGCTAGATTGCGCATGCTAGTAGGATTAAATGCACGTTTATCACATCATGAATTACGTCAGTTTATGACAGAATAAACTAAAAATATAAAGGGGATAATTAACATGATGTATCGGACAGAAAGAGATAGTGTTGGAGAATTGGAAGTACCCGCAGATAGTTATTACGGTGTTCATTCTTTACGCGCAAAAATTAATTTTCCAATTACAAACCAAACGTTGGATCAAGATTTTATTATCAGTTTGGCACAAGTAAAAAAAGCTGCAGCCCTTGCTAATCACAAGTTAGGATTATTACCTGACTTAAAAACAAAAGCAATCGTTCAAGCAAGTGATGAGATTATTGCAGGAAAATTACATGATCAATTTATAGTTGATCCGATACAAGGTGGTGCTGGTACAAGTAGCAACATGAATGTTAATGAAGTTATCACAAATCGTGCTATTGAGCTTTTAGGTGGCATAAAAGGTGATTTTTCAGTGATTCACCCCAATGATGATGTAAATAAAGGTCAGTCAACAAACGATGTTTATCCAACAGCAGGAAAATTAACCATGTTAAAAAAAATCCCTGCTTTAATGTTTGAATTAGAGAGATTAAAAGAGGCATTTGAAGAAAAATCCAATGAATTTAAAGATATTTTAAAATTAGGTAGAACTCAATTAAGTGATGCTGTTCCGATTACTTTAGGACAAGAATTTCATGCTTATTATACGGTAACCAAGCGAAACATGAAGCGATTAGAACATGTGAAATCTGAAATGGAAACAATTAATCTAGGTGGAACAGCTATTGGAACAGGAATTACAGCCCATCCTGAATTATCAGAAACAGTGGTTCCTTATTTAAATACTATTACAGATGAAATATTAGTAACCTCCGACGATTTAGTAGATGGTACACAAAATATTGAACAATATGTCATTCTTTCAGATGTATTAAAATCAATTGCGATTAGTTTATCAAAAATTGCGAATGATATCCGACTTTTATCATCAGGACCTAATTCTGGTATCGGTGAAATCACGATTCCGGCAAGGCAAAATGGCTCTTCCATCATGCCAGGAAAAATAAATCCAGTCATTCCAGAAGTTGTTACTCAATGTTCTTTTGTTGTTATGGGAAATAATACGATTATTGGATCAGCTGCAGAGGCAGGACAATTAGAGTTAAACGCCTTTGAGCCGGTTGTATTTTATAAATTATTAGAATCCTTCCAAGTTTTAACTAATGGAATTTCAACATTTGTGGATCATTGTGTCTCAGGTATTGAAGCGAATGAAGCAAGATGTAAAGATAATTTAGAAAGAAGCACTTACTTAGCAACGGTTCTTTCTGAAACAATCGGTTATACGAAAGCAGCAGACATTGCTAAAGTTAGTCTAACAACAGGGCAAACGATTAGAGAAGTGGCAGAGGCTCAGGGTATTAAGATCGAGATGCAAGAAAGAACAATTTCTTTAGTTAAATAACGAGGAAGAAGGTTGAGTGTTAAATGGATTTAAAGGAACAGGCGTTAAAGGTACATGAAGAAAATCATGGAAAACTCGAAATAAGAAGTAAATTAAGTGTAAAAACAAATGAAGAATTAGCTTTAGCCTATACACCAGGTGTAGCTGAACCTTGTAAAAAAATTGCTAAAAATCCAGAAGATAGTTATAAATACACATCGAGAGGCAATCTAGTAGCAGTTATTTCTGATGGTACAGCCGTCTTAGGTTTAGGAGATATAGGCCCAAGAGCGGCTATGCCAGTCATGGAAGGGAAAGCCATTTTATTTAAAGAATTTGCCAATATTGATTCTTATCCTCTTGTATTAAATGAAACTGATCCAGATAAATTAGTAGAAATTATTTCATCTTTACAATATAGTTTTGGCGGTATTAATTTAGAAGATATTTCAGCGCCACGGTGTTTTGAAGTAGAACAGAAACTAAAAGAAAGAGTCGATATTCCCGTTTTTCATGATGATCAGCACGGAACAGCGATTGTTGTTGCTTCTGGCATTATAAATAGTTTGAAAATAGTCGGGAAGAAAATAGAAGAGACCAAAATTGTCCTTAATGGACCTGGTGCTGCTGGAACAGCAATTATTAGGCTTTTACAAAGTTTAGGTGCTACTGATATTATTGCATGTGATCAGTTTGGGATTTTAGATGTTGAAAGTGACGACTTAACAGAAACTCACAAAATTGATTTAGCAAATACTACTAATCCAAGAAAAATTAAAGGTAATTTAGTTGATGCTATTAAAGAGGCAGATATTTTTATTGGTGTATCTGTTCCTGGTATTTTAACAACAGAGATGGTAAAAACGATGGGGAAAGACCCGATTGTTTTTGCCATGGCTAATCCAGTCCCTGAAATAATGTACGATGAGGCAATTGGGGTAGGTGTTAAAGTGATGGGAACGGGCAGATCAGATTTTCCTAATCAAATTAATAATGTACTAGCATTTCCTGGTATTTTTAAAGGTGCTTTGTCTGTTCGTGCCAGTGAAATTAATGAAGAAATGAAAAAAGCTGCAGCCTATGCTATTGCTGGCTTAATTACTGAAGAAGAGCTATCTACTGAATATGTTATCCCTAATCCATTTGATAAACGAGTGGTGGAAGTAGTCACAAATGCCGTAGCAAAAGCAGCCCAAGAAACAGGTGTCGCAAAAAATACAGGAGGAATGTCATTTGTCATTTCGAATTGAGAAAGATTCATTAGGAGAAGTAAAGGTTCCAAAAAATCATAAATGGGGCGCTCAAACACAACGGAGTTTGGAAAATTTTAAAATTGGAACGGATTTAATTCCGATTTCTGTTGTTTATGGTTTAGTTGAAATCAAACGAGCAGCAGCAGTTGTTAATCATGAATTAGGAAAATTACCTCAAGAAAAATCAGAAGTGATCATTTTGGTTTGTGATGAGATTTTATCTGGAAAATGGGATGAGGAATTTCCACTAAAAGTTTACCAAACAGGAAGCGGTACTCAAAGTAATATGAATACGAATGAAGTTATTGCCCATTTATGCCAAGAAAAAGGAACTCAGATTCATCCAAATGATGATGTCAATATGTCTCAAAGCTCTAATGACACATTTCCAACAGCAATGCACATTGGAGCAGCGTTAGAATTACAGCCGCTATTTAAAGAATTAAATCAGTGGATTGAGCTATTAGCTGAATTAGAGGATGTTAATAAAAATATTATAAAAATTGGTAGAACACATTTGCAAGATGCAACACCTTTGACTTTTGGGCAAGAAATTAGTGGTTGGAAAACAATGATTGAAAAATCAAAACAATTTATTGAAATAAGTAGTGAATCTTTACATTTTTTAGCTATTGGTGGCACGGCAGTTGGAACAGGATTAAATGCGCCTAAAGATTTTGATGTGAAGATGGCTAAAGAAATTGCGAATCATACTAATTTTCCCTTTGAAACAGAAAAAAATAAATTTTATGGTTTGACGAGTCATTCAGGAATGTCGTTTACTCATGGAGCTTTAAGAGCGTTAGCTAGTGATTTGATGAAAATAGCTAATGATATTCGCTGGTTAGCAAGTGGACCGAGAGCTGGACTTGGTGAAATTAATATCCCAGAAAATGAACCAGGCAGCTCGATTATGCCAGGTAAAGTTAATCCAACGCAGGCTGAAAGTTTAACGATGATAGCTTGTCAGATTATGGGGAATGACACAACAATCCAAGTTGCTAGTAGTCAAGGTAATTTTGAGTTGAATGTATTTAAACCGGTTGTCATTAATAATTTTTTAGAAAGTGTTAGATTATTAATTGATGGCATGACTTCATTTAGGCTTCATTGTTTAAGAGGCTTAGAAGCAAATGAAGAGGCAATGGCAGATGGTGTTAGCCGTTCGTTAATGTTAGTAACGGCACTTAGTCCTTATATTGGTTATGAAAAATGTGCTGAAGTTGCTAAATATGCTCATAAAAATAAACTATCATTAAAAGAAGCTGTGTTAAAATTAGAATATGCGACAGAAAAAGAATTTAATAAATGGGTTAGACCTGAAAATATGATTTAAAAGATAACAAGAGCTGTCAGACACATTTTGTGTTTTGATAGCTTTTTTGAGTCGGAACAGAAAGTATAGTAAACTAAAGAAAAAAGTTGGTGAGTAAATGAAAATTTTTCTTGTAGAAGATGATGTGAAGTTGAGAAAATTGATAAAAATGCAACTTGAAAAATTTCAATACGATGTTCAAGCTATAGAAAAGTTCGATTATATTTCTGAATTGTTTAAAAAAGAAAATCCAGATTTAGTGTTAATGGATATTAATTTGCCTTATTTTGACGGTTTTTATTGGACAACCCAAATAAGAAAAACATCTAAATGTCCTATTATTTTTATTTCAGCAAGAGATGGTCAAATGGATCAAGTTATGGCTCTTGAATATGGTGGTGATGATTATATTATCAAACCTTTCTCTTCGGAATTACTCATAGCGAAGGTCAAGAGTCAGTTAAGAAGAGCTTACGGTGAATATTCGAGTATCAAGGAAGAACGTATATTGAGTCAGAATAATTTAATCTTTTATCCTGAAAGATCTGAAGTGGAAGTTAATCAAAAAACAGAACTTTTATCACAAAAAGAAGCGCAACTTTTGGAAGTTTTACTTGAGCGATTTCCAGAAGTCGTCTCTAGACAAGAACTATTAGAACAAATATGGGACCTAGAATCTTTTGTAGATGATAATACACTATCGGTTAATATGACGAGACTCAGGAAAAAATTAACGCATCTTGGATTAGAAAATAGCATCATCACTATACGAGGGAAGGGGTATCGATTGGTTTTATCAATTGATTAAATGAGTATGAAATTATTTATGAAACATCAGTTACCTTATCTAATAGTTATTACTTTAACTTTTAGCCTGTTTATCAGTTTAATCTGGTTAGATGGCTATCGTAAACTTAATTTGCTTGTTTATGGAGTTATATTATGTCTTCTTTTATGGCTGATTTTTTTAAGTCTTAGCTGGTTTAGACAAAGAAATTTATATCAACTTTTTTCAAAAAAAGCTACTTACTTTGAAGAATTATCTCAGGATAGTTCAGAACTGTCTAAAGAAATTTATCACGTGATATCATTAGAAAAACAAAGGTATTATCAAGAGATTAAAACTTATAAAAATAAAATGAATGAACACCAAACATTTATGTATGAGTGGGTTCATCAGATGAAGACACCACTTTCAATTATGGAACTGATGATTGCAGACGAGAATTTAGATAAAATAAGTTTACTAGAGGAGACTGATAAAATAAAAGAAGGATTGAATTTAGCTTTGAATATGGCTCGATTGGATTCGTTTAATCAAGATTTTATCGTGGAGCAGGTTGATTTAAGAAAGATAGCAATTGAAGTAATGAATGAACAAAAACGTCATTTGATTCGAAATGAAATTTTTCCCAAAGTAACTATTTCAGAAAATTTAATGATAGAAACAGATAAAAAATGGCTAAATTTTTGTTTAACTCAAATAATTTTAAATAGTATCAAGTACACAGATTCGACAGAGAATCGATTGCTCATCTTTTCAGAAGAAACAGAGTCAGAAGTAAAAGTGAGCGTCAAAGATTATGGTATCGGCATCTCCGCTGTTGATTTACCAAGAGTATTTCATCCTTTTTTCACGGGGAAAACAGGAAGAATTACCCAAGAAGCGACAGGAATGGGTCTATATTTAACCAAGCAAGTATGCCAAAAATTAACTCACTCAATTACAATTGAATCAGAAATTAATGAGGGAACACAAGTCACTATTCATTTTCAAAAGAGGGGGAATAAATAAAATGATTGAAAACTTTAGCTTAAAAGGAACAATTGAAAATAAACTTCCAATGGAAAAATATATGAGGAATCGCTATTCTTTTGCAGGAGTGAAAGCCCCTATTAGGCGTGAACAAAGTAAAGAAATTATTCTAAAAAGTAAAGAAGTTAGTTTGAATCAGCTTTTTTCTTGGGTAGATGAATTATATAGTAGAGACGAACGAGAGTACCAAAATGTCGCTATTGATATGTGTGAAGCCAATATTAATCGATTAAGTTGGAATGAATTAGAAGAATACGCGCAATTTATTAGTAAAAAGGCCTGGTGGGATACAGTAGATGCTTGGCGGAAAATTTATGGTATATACATTAAAAAAAATCCAAAAGAAAAAACAAAAGTTTTTGATTTCTTTTTCGGACATGAAGATTTCTGGATGAGACGAGTAGCTATTACATTACAATTGATGGAAAGAGAACAGACCAATCTTGACTTATTAACTAAAGCTATCATGTTTGATTTAACGACTGACGAATTTTTTATTCAAAAAGCGATTGGTTGGTCTTTGAGACAATACGGTAAAATAAATGAAGAATGGGTGGTCACTTTTACTGAAAAAATAGAGCTGACACCATTTGCTAAAAAGGAAGCTTTAAAATTAATAAAATAAAATATTGCAATGGGAATCTTAATGTCTTATAGTGATTAGGTGTACAAACTTGAGAAAGTAGGAATTAAAAATGAAACCATCAATTTATGGATTAACTCAAGAAGAATTGAATGAATGGCTTGTAGATAATGGAGAGAAAAAATTTAGAGGCGCTCAAATATGGAATTGGTTATATCAAAAAAGAGTTCAAAATTTTAGTGAAATGAGAAACTTATCAAAAGACTTAATCAGTAAATTAGAAACTGAATTTGTTATCAATCCTTTAAAAGAAGTGATTGTTCAAGAATCAACTGACGGTACCGTTAAATATTTATTCGAATTAGAAGACAAACACATGATTGAGACTGTTTTAATGCGTCAAAAATATGGTTTATCGGTCTGTGTAACAACTCAAATCGGTTGTAATATTGGTTGTTCTTTTTGTGCTAGTGGCTTATTGAAAAAACAACGAAACTTAACAGCAGGAGAAATTGTTGCCCAAATTATGCAAGTTCAACATTATTTTGATCAACGTGAAGAAGATGAACGTGTCAGTCACATTGTGGTGATGGGTATCGGTGAACCTTTTGACAACTATAATAATGTAATGAATTTCTTACATATTATGAATGATTCAAATGGTTTAGCAATTGGAGCTAGACATATGACTGTTTCAACTAGTGGATTGGTACCAAAGATTAAACAATTTGCTAAACTTGGCTTGCAAGTTAACTTAGCTATTTCTCTTCATGCACCAAACAATGACGTAAGAACAGCCATGATGGTAATTAACAAAGCGTATCCTTTAGAAAAATTAATGGATGCAGTGGATTACTATATTGCAGAAACAAATCGCCGCGTAACGTTTGAATATATTATGTTATCAAATGTGAATGATCGTCCAGAACATGCTCAACAGCTAGCTGATTTATTAAGTGATAAGAAAAAACTAACGTATGTTAACTTGATTCCTTATAATCCAGTGAGTGAACATGATAATTATCAAAGAAGTACAAAAAAAGACATTGTTGCATTTTATGATATTCTACAAAAAAATAATATTAACGCTGTTATTCGTCAAGAATTTGGGACGGATATTGATGCAGCATGTGGTCAGTTAAGAAGTAAGCAAATGAAAAAGAAAAAAGAAACTAAATAGTCAAAAAAGCTGAATTGATAAATATTCAGCTTTTTTTGTTTATTCATTGACTTATAGTAAGCAATTTGTTAAGCTCTTTCCAATACATTAAAATCAAATGAGACGTTATTCATATTTTGTTTTTAGTGATAACATTAAAGGGGTGGTTTATTTGAAAACAATGACGCAATCATTATTCATTGCTTATTTTATTAGTCGTTTATGTATCAAATTTAAGGACTTTTCTGTCCAAGAATCGGAAGACCATCAATGTTGTTGCATCTTTTTCTAATAGAACAAATAAACTTGAAAAAGAGGAAAACAAATGACGAAGAAACCAGTAGTAGGGATTTCAGCCAATGATATAGAAGATTCAGGGAAAAAATTACACAATTTACCAATTAGTTATATTCCGTCAGGATATGTTAAGGGTGTTCAGCTAGCAGGAGGGTTACCAATCCTGTTACCATTAGGCACAAAAGAAGATGCTGCTATGTATGTTACACAAATTGATAAATTAATTTTAACAGGTGGTCAAAATGTTGATCCAAAATTCTATAATGAAACGCCGATTTTTGATCATTCTCTGATGATGACAAAACGAGATGAATTTGAGATGGCTTTGATTGAAGAAGCGATGAAACAAAAGAAACCAATTTTTGGTGTTTGTCGAGGGTTGCAACTTTTGAATGTGACTTTAGGTGGTAGTTTACATCAAGATATTAGTACAACAGAAAATAAAAAAATTCAACACATGCAAGATCCTGTTCCAAGACAAACTCCAACACATAAAATTCAGACAGAAAAAAACAGTATCTTAAGACAAATTTACGGTAAGTCAACATCTGTTAATTCATTCCATTTCCAATCTATTAATCAATTAGCCTCGTCTTTAAAATTGACAGCAATAAGTGAGGATAAAATAGTAGAAGGTGTGGAAAGTATTTCAAAAGAGCAAAGATTACTTGGTGTCCAATGGCATCCTGATTTTTCTTATGAAGAATTAGAACAAGAGCGTCGTATGTTTCAATATGTTGTGAATGAACTGTAATGGAGGAAAATATAATGAAAAAAAGATTAGGTCTCGTATTGGTCGCATCAATGGTATTACTCGCAGCTTGTGGTACAAATAACAAATCAGACTCTAAAGAAAATAATAAAGAGGCTAAACAAGAAATTAACGTTATTTCAAATGGTGAGTTATCAACATTGGATAGCGCCTTTTACACGGATGTTAACAGCTCTGATATGATTGGGCAAACAACAGAAGGTTTATACCGATTGGATGCTAAGGGACAACCAGAGCTTGCTATGGCAAAATCAGAACCTAAAGTGAGTGATGATGGTTTAGTTTATACCTTTACACTAAAAGATGACGCTAAATGGTCAAATGGGGACTTAGTAGTTGCCCAAGATTTTGTGACATCATTTAAAAATGTAGTGGATCCTAAGTATGGTTCAACTAGTAGCAACCAAATGGATATTTTTAAAAATGGCCGTAGTGTTCGTGAAGGGTCTAAAAAATTAGAAGAGTTTGGTGTTGTCGCAAAAGATGAAAAAACATTAGAGTTAACATTAGAGTATCCGATTCCTTACTTATCACAAGTTTTAATCGGGACACCATTTATGCCGAAAAATACAAAATTTGTTGAAGAAAAAGGTAATAAATACGGAACAACTGCTGATAACTTTGTTGGCAATGGCCCTTTTCTAATAAAAGGATGGAACGGAACAAACGATACATGGCAGTTAGAAAAAAATCCTGATTACTGGGATGCTAAAAATGTTAAGTTAGATAAAATAAATGTTCAAGTTGTTAAAGAAGTAGCAACGAGCGTGCAATTATTTGAAGCAGGTGAAGTAGATTATACGACTATATCTGATACGTATGCCCAACAATATAAAGACTCAGAACAGGCTACTTTTGTTCCTAAAGCAATGGTAGGTTATCTAAGTCCTAACCATAAACGTGAAGTGACAGGAAATGTTAATGTAAGAAAAGCCTTACTACAAGGAATTGATAAAGAACAATTTGCTAAAGAAATTTTAGGAGATGGGTCGATTGGTTTAAATGGTTTCATTCCAGAAAATTTTGCTAAAGATCCTAAAAATGGCAAAGATTTCAGAAAAGAAAATGGTGATTTGTTAACTTTTGACGCTAAGGAAGCTAAAAAAAGCTGGGAATTAGCTAAAAAAGAATTAGGAAAAGATAAAATTGAACTGGAATTATTATCTGCTGATACAGGTACTGCTAAGAAAACAATCGAATTTGTTCAAGGTCAATTAGAACAAAATTTACCTGGTCTTAAAATAAATATCAAATCAATGCCACTTCAAAATAGATTAGATCTACAAAATAAAGGTGAATTTGATTTAGTCTTTGGAACATGGACACCTGATTATGCTGATCCAATCAATTTCTTAGATTTTTATGATTCTAAAAGCGGATTAAATACTGCGAAGTATGATAACGCTACTTACGATAAAGGTTTAGATGAAGCAAGATTTGATTTAGCTAAAAATCCTGAAAAACGTTGGGAAAAATTACGTGAGTTAGAAACAATTTTAGTGAAAGATGATGCGGCAGTATTACCTTTATATCAAGGAGCAGTCGGTTATTTAAAGTCTGATAAATTAGACGGTATCCAAGTTTTTCCATTTGGGAGAACAGTATCTTATAGACTGGCTTATGTAAAATAATAGTGTAAAATTTAATAATACTTTCATTTTCTTGACTTTTGATTGAAACTTACATAAAA
>CAUQFM010000021.1:0-23254 GCA_963517295.1 uncultured Vagococcus sp. | reverse complement strand
CCACTCTCTTTTAATATTATTTATCTTGTAAAGCTTGTGATGCTGTAATGATTGATAATTTGTAAACATCTTCTTCGTTACAGCCACGAGAAAGATCAGAGATTGGTTTGTTTAACCCTTGTAAGATAGGTCCAATTGCTTGGAAGCCACCTAAACGTTGAGCAATTTTATAGCCAATGTTTCCTGATTGAATTTCTGGGAAAACAAAGACATTAGCACTACCAGCTACAGCTGAATCTGGCGCTTTTTGTTGAGCAACAGAAGGAACGTAAGAAGCATCAAATTGTAATTCTCCATCAATAGCATATTCAGGAGCTAATTCTTTAGCGATTTTAGTCGCTTCAGCCACTTTAGTTACTTCGTCAGATTTAGCAGAACCTTTAGTTGAAAAGCTTAATAAAGCAACTTTTGGTTCAATACCGAAGATTTCAGCAGTTTTAGCACTTTCAACAGCGATTTCAGCTAAAGCTTGTGCATCTGGGTTAATGTTGATGGCACAATCTGAGAAAATATATTTTTCAGAGTCACGGTTACCAACCATTAAGAAGGCACCACTTGTACGGCTAACGCCTGGTTTTGTTTTGATGATTTGTAGAGCTGGGCGAATAGTGTCACCTGTTGAGTGAACCGCACCACTTACTAAACCATCTGCTAAGTCCATAAAGACTAACATTGTTCCAAAATAGTTTTCATCTTTTAAAATTGTACGAGCTTGATCTTCAGTTGCTTTACCTTTACGGCGATCGATGAATGATGTCACCATTTCATCAAATGCTGGGTAGTTTTCAGGGTCGACAATTTCTAAATTATCCACAGATAAACCACGAGTATTAGCAACTTCTTTAATTTTATCTACATTACCAATTAAAATTGGTTCAACTAGTCCATCAGATTTTAAACGTACAGCAGCGCCTAATACTCTAATGTCTGTTGGTTCTGGGAAAACAATACGTAAATTTTTTCCACCGATATTTTCTTTTAATCCATCAAATAGTTCCACTAAGAAACCCTCCACTTTTTATACTTTTAAATCATACATCTATCATACAACGATTCTAATAAAAAAGACAGTATTTTTTCCTGTTTCTAATAAAAAAGTAGCTATTTGGTTAAATTAGATAAAAAGTGAGTATAACAGAAAAACAATCTGTTGTAATACAGATTTTAAAAAGAAAATTAGAATAAAGAGTCTTCTAATTTCCAATTAATAGGTGCTTTATCCTGATTTTTAAGTAATTGATTGATAGTTGAATAGGGTTTACTTCCAAAAAAGCCACGATAAGAAGATAAAGGGCTAGGATGGGGTGCTTCAATGATAAAGTGTTTTGAAGTATCAATCATTTTTTTCTTTTGACTAGCAGGTTTACCCCAAAGAACAAAAATAATCGGATCTTCTCGTTGATTCAAACACTCAATAACAGCATCAGTAAAAATTTCCCAGCCTTTTCCTTTGTGAGAATGAGCGATTCCTTTTCTGACTGTAAGAACAGTGTTAAGTAAAAATATGCCTTGCTCAGCCCAAGGTAGTAAGTACCCAGTATTTGGAACAGGAATATTTAAATCACTTTCTAATTCTTTGTACATATTTTTTAAAGAAGGTGGGATTTTTTCGCCTGGTAAAACAGAGAAACTAAGACCGTGAGCTTGATTTTCACCATGATAAGGATCTTGTCCTAGAATAACCACTTGTACTTTATCAAAGGGAGTTGCTTCAAAAGCTGTGAACAGATTTTTCTTTTCTGGGAAAATAGTTTGTGTTTTATATTCTTCATTTAAAAAATTCGTTAATTCGTTAAAATAATTTTTTTTTGTTTCTTTTTCTAATAATAAGTTCCAGTTTTTTGGAAGAGTTAGTGTCATTTGTCTCACCTCATACTAGTAGTTTATCACAAAGACATGATTAAACAGTCGAAAAATGGTAAACTATAATTACTAAATTAGAGGAGGCAACATACGTCTATGATTAAAATGATTGCATCTGATATGGATGGAACTTTATTAACATCACATCTGTCTATTTCTGAGAAAAATAAAGAAGCAGTATTAGCTGCTCAAGAACAAGGTATCGAATTCATGGTGGCGACAGGTCGTGCTTATACAGAAGCTAAACCACCTTTAGAAGAAATGGGCATCCATTGTGGTATGATCACAGGTAACGGCGCACAAGCTTTTGATGCTGATGGTAATGTTTTATTTACTATTAATATTGATAAAAAAACAGCGAAAGAAGTTATCGCTATTTTTAGAGAAAATAATCTTTACTTTGAAATTATGACATCACAAGGTGTTTATTCAGATAATCAACCCCAACGATTAGAAAATTTTGCTACAATGCTAGCTGAAAATATTCCTCATATTACTTTTAAAATGGCTATCGCGATGGCTTCAACTCATATTAATATGTTACCAGTTATCTACACGGAAAGTTATGATGCTTTAATAGAAGATCCTGAGATGGATATTTTAAAATTCATTACGTTCAGTGAAGGTGGGCAAGAAGTGCTACAACCAATCGCTAAAGTGATTAGCCAACTAGGCGAAGTTCATGTCACGTCGTCATTCCCTAATAATATTGAAGTGAATCATCGTGATGCTCAGAAAGGTGTGGCTGTTTCGAGGCTCGCTAAAGAGAGAGGCATTGATTTAGCTGATGTCATGACGATTGGTGATAATTTTAATGATGTGTCAATGCTAGAAATAGCTGGAGTTAGTTTTGCTATGGGAAATGCTGAGGATGGCGTGAAAAAGATTGCAAAATATATCGCAGAAACAAATGTGAACGATGGTGTCGGAAAAGCAATTGAGAAAGCTATGTCAGAGAATCTTTAGTTTTTAATGAAAGAAGCTGATAAATATGACAGTTTACTATATTCAACAAAACTTATTATCCGCAAAAGTACGAACTGTAATCAAAGATGACAAAGGACAAGCAGTCTTTCTTTTAGTAGGTAGCTGGGGAACACGAGGAGATAGTATTTCCATCTATAATTTAGAAGGGAAAATCTTAGCAAGTGCTAAACAAACAACCTTTTCTATGAAGTCACAATTTGATATTTATTCATTTCATGATAAAGTAGGAAGTCTGAGTCGTTTATTTTCTATCAATCGGGATTTTTATTACATAAAAAAACTTAGATGGATTGCTGTAGGTGATATTAGTCATCAAGAATACAAAATTTATCGTTTCAATGAGTTGATTATGGAGATGACAAAGGAACTTAGTTGTAAGGGTGAGTACTACAAGATTGTGATTCAGGGTGATGAAGAGGCAGCGATGTGTCTTTGTATTGCTGCAGTGTTAGATTATTGGGCAAGAAAAGGTAATAAGAGAGATGAATTAGTGAATAAAAAAATAGTTAATATTCAATTGAGTTGATGCTATAAAGTGGGCTGACAGACTCATGTCAGCCTATATTATTTCCTTACTATTTATTATACGGGGAGATAATGCTGTTCAAATAATTAAAATAAATGAAAAATTATGAAAGAGGTGTTTTATGGAGGTATTTGAATCAGTATTGATTATGCTTTTTATTGTGTTGGTATCAAATGTTGTTAATCGATTTATCCCAACAATTGCGATTCCTTTAATACAAGTTGGTCTAGGAGTAATTTTGGCTGTTTTTACATCGTTCCATTTTTTTGAATTAAGTTCTGAATTTTTTATGTTACTATTTTTAGCACCGCTACTATTTAATGAAGGTGTTGTTGTAGATAAAAAAGCCCTTTGGAAAGCTAAAAAGGCAATAACGATGCTTTCGATTGTCCTTGTTTTTGTAACAGTTGGGCTATTAGGAAGTGTGATTCATTGGTTAATTCCAACAATGCCGTTAGCAGGAAGTTTTGCATTGGCAGCAGCTTTAGCACCAACAGATGCGGTTGCTGTAGGGGCATTGGCTCAAAAAGTTAAAATTCCGCATAAGATGATGAATACGCTAGAGGGAGAAGCTTTAATAAATGATGCATCTGGTTTAGTATCTTTCCAGTTCGCAGTAGCAGCTCTTTTAACAGGAACATTTTCAATTGCACAAGCCGGTTTTAGTTTTGTTTTAATTTCACTGGGTGGTGTTGTTATAGGAACTGTTCTTAGCTTGTTGATTATTTTAGTGGTTCATTGGTTACGTAATTTAGGGATTGAAAATACAATTTCATTTATTTTATTAGAAATACTGTTACCCTTTGGTGTCTTTATTGTGGCTGAGCATTTCCATGCCAATGGTATTCTAGCAGTTGTAAGTGCTGGACTAGTGTACTCAGTTAGTTATAAAAAAGTGAATGCAGATATTGCACAGCTGCATTTATTATCTAAGAACACATGGTCAGTCTTCACCTTTAGTTTAAATGGTTTGGTTTTTGTCTTGTTAGGATTACAACTTCCTAATGCTATCCATGCTGTATGGAAAAATAATAATATTAGCAACGTTACTTTGGTATTCTATGTATTGATAATTACGCTTATCCTACTAGGCATTCGATTCTTATGCTTTGGTCTATTTAAAAACTTTGAAAAGAACTCAGAGTTATCCAAACAAGATCGATTGAAGCAAACAGCTCTCTATACTATTTCGGGAGTTAGGGGAACGATTACACTAGTCAGTGCGTTGAGTTTACCTGTTGTTTTAGGTAATGGGGATCTTTTTTTAGAAAGAGAATTATTAATAAGTATCGCAGGTGGCGTGATAATTACGACCTTACTTTTGGCTAACTTTGCTATGCCTCTTTTTGCTGAGAAGAATGAAAAAGTAGATAACGTGATTGATCACCAAAAAGAAAAAGAAATTTTAAGAGACGTTATCAAGCAGTTAGACAAGCAAACAACGATTGAAAATCAGGGTGCAATTGCTAAAGTCATTGATATTTATAATGAGCGTATCTTGAATTTAAGTAAAAATCAGGAAGATAGTGACAAAATAGATCAGTTGAAAGAATTAATTTTAAAATGGCAATTCGCTGATACATTGAAACAATTACATGATAAAGAAATTAATTTACAAGTAGCCTTTAGGCATATTAGACGCTTGAATAAATTACTTTATCATTTAACTAGAGATGAAGCTTATCGAGGAAATATTTTTTATGGTAAATTAATTCGTCAAAAAATAAAATTAGAAACATTCGTGCCACTTAGTTATCCTGAGAAACGACAACAACGTCGTTATCTAAAGGAAAGTAATTGGAATTATGTAATGAAAAAATTAGATGAATTAGATAAAGAAGAGTTTTCACCAGAAATGATTGCTTTCTATCAATCACGCTATTCAAGAAAAAATCGTTATCTTAATAAAGATAGTTTTGATAGTATTGATGAATGGTTAGAGTATGCTATTCAAATCGAGCGTGACAGTGTTCAACAAGCATTTGAATTGGGCGATATGACACGAAGTGAAGTTAAAGTTTATCGTGAGAATTTAATTGCTATAGAAAGTACAATACAATTTGTTGATTAAAAATTTAAAAGTAAGAAGTTGAAAATTAAATCAACTTCTTATTTTTTTGGCTTAATAAATGCCTTATGATTGCCGATTTAAATTAAAAGAAAGTTTTTAATTTAAATCAATAGGGGGAGAAATAATGCAAAAATTTTTATTAGGATTTGCGGCATTGGATTATTTAATTGTGTTAGGTTGGGCAGGTATGGCAATTAAGAATAAAACTTGTACCACACCGGATAAGGCGATACGATCATTTTTATTTAACAAGGGATTTTACTTAAAAAATTTAACATGCAATATTGAAGAAACGGATTATTTTTTTACTCAAGATCAAGAACTTGATTTGGATGAAAATCAAACTATCTATAAAATTACACCACCACTCTATGAGAAAAACACAGAAATTTATTTAGAATATTTTTCGATTATTAAAGAAGAAAAGAAGTATGTGGTTGAGGTGTTTGAGGGAGAATAAGTGAATTAAAAAATACTTAACTATTATTTTTATTACATTTATGTTACAATTGTATTACGATAAACAGTTAAGGAGTGAAGTAAAATGAAAAAAATAATAACTTTATTATCTGTAAATATTTTATTAGGAATTGGTGCAACTACAGTATTTGGAGAAGAATCTGTAAAAGAAACAAAGAACAGCCAATTGGAAACAGTTGCTAGTACAGAAAAAAAGGAAGAAAAATTAATTCAAAAAACATCTGAACTTTTAGCTGAAATTGAAAAAGAAAAAATGTTCTTTAACGCGTATTTAACAAAGGGATACATAACTCAGACAGAGTACGATAATTTCATTTTAAGATTAAATAATGCTAATACCAGTGAAGAGTTAAAAGCTATAATGGATGAATTGTATACTAATAAACCAGAAACTACAGGATATCGTTGGACCTTTGGTGAAAAATATGTGAACATAAATGCTAATATTAAAGGTTATGTTGAAAATGGTAAGCTTTCAAAAGAACAGGGTGATAAATTTTTACAACGCCTAGAGGCAGCTAAAAATTTAGATGAAATTGATCAAATAGATAAAGAAATCCAGGGAATTACTGGTAAAAATCAAGATACTGCAGTTACAAGTGAAGACATCAAAGGTGCTAAATGGCGTTTAGAAGTTTTATTAGTTAATTCTTATATAACTCAAACAGAATACGATGGATTACTAGCGGAACTAAATGCTGTAAAAATAAAATCAGAATTAGAAACGTATGAAAATAATGTTGATTCAGTAAGTAAAGCTCCAGAGATGTTTTTATGGAGTATGTCAGAAGCTTACATAAATATTAGAGCAAACATCTCTACAAGTTTAAAAGATGGAAAAATTAGTCAAGAACAAGCAGATAAATTATTTGCTCAACTTGACGCTGCAAGAACTAGAGCAGAATTGGATAAAGTATCAGTTGATTTGAATAAATTGTTAGAAGGAAAGAAAGATCCGGGTACTTCTACATCAGAAACTAACAAGAATAATGAAAAAGTAACAACGACTAACAGTAATGCTAAACCTGCAGCGTTACCTAAAACAGGCGAGACTAATAATAGTTTGCTTGCTGCACTAGGAGTACTGATAGCATCTTCAGGAATTGGCTACTATATCTTTAGAAAAAAATAAAATAAATAACAACAAGAGATTGACACTGATTTTGTTAATCTCTTGTTGTTTTTATTTACTCTTGTTTAGTCTGAATTCAAAAGGTAACTCCTCCAGTTGCTTGGAGCAAACCGATTTTTTATTAACTCTTTTATAGTCTGGATTCAAAAGGCAGATCTTCGGTAACTTCAAAAACTAGAATCAATCCGAAAAGCGTGAATTGTTTCTAGTTTCCTCCAGTTACTCGGAGCTAAACGCCTTTTTAATCACGCTGTATTTCTTCATAATTTTTTAAGAATTTTACTAGGAGAGTTTTAAGAACTATAATCTATAGTAAGAGTGTATTAAGAAAAGCGGGTGAAGAGATGAATCAAAGTGAGACGGTTATTTTAGTGGTGGATGATGATAAGGAAATAAGAGAAGGAATTAGAATTTATCTAGAGTTGGAAGGATATCAAGTGTTAGAAGCTTCTGACGGTCAGATTGCCTTGGATATGTTGGCTGAAAATGTAGTTCATTTGATTGTTCTGGATATTATGATGCCCAATTTAGATGGTATTATGACAACGCATAAAATAAGACAAGACAACAATGTTCCTATTTTAATGTTGAGTGCTAAAAACGAAGATTTGGATAAAATCACTGGACTTCAAGTTGGGGCAGATGATTATTTAACCAAACCTTTTAGTCCGATGGAATTACTAGCCAGAGTTAAATCAATGCTAAGACGTTATTTGACGTTAGGAGAGTTTGAAAAACAGCTAACTAAGGACGAGATTATTTTGGAAGATTTAAAGTTAGATTTAAATACTAAAATGATTTATGTCAACGAAAGTGAAGTAAGATTAACTAAGACTGAATTTGAAATTGTGAAACTTTTAATGACTCATCCAGGACGAGTTTTTTCAACAGATAATATATATGAATCCGTTTGGAATGAGCCAAGTTTTAATTCTGATAACACAGTGTCAGTTCATGTGCGTAAAATTCGTGAAAAAATTGAGAATGATCCAAAAAAACCGAAATATTTAAAGGTGGTGTGGGGCATTGGCTATAAAATGGAAAAATAGTTTACTGCTTTTATTATCGGTCGGATTATGTTTGCTTGGTGGTTATATTACTTCAGTTTCTCATATGAGAAGTACCTGGGCGAATGGATTAAATACTTTTTTTAGTTCTGACTACATGAACGCGGCTTATACAGATTATTTATTACAAGATGAATTTAATAATGATGAAGCTGTCGTCACGGTAGAAACGATTGCTGCGTACCGAAACCGATATGGTTCATTAGATGTTCAGGTTAAGGATATCAAGAAACAGTATCAATCTAAAATTGATGAAGCTAAAATCGATAAAGATACAAAGAAAATTAAGAGTTTAGAAGAAGAAAAAAATAAAAAAATAAAGGCAATCGTTGATAATTTTTCAGATGATACTATTATCAAAAATAAAATTAAAAACGAAGAAGAAGAATATTTCATAAAGGAAGCAGATCGAACTCAAAAAGCAATCGAGCCACTTTTAAAAGAAATGAACGAAAATTTTGTGTATTACTATAAAGACCAATCTGGCGACCTAGTCATTACAAATCTTTATGGTCTGACTAAATACTCTTCTAACAAAGAAGTTGAAGATGCTCTAGATAAATCTGGTGTGGGAGATATTTCAGACGACGAAATGTCTGTGAGTATTCAGCCCTTTATCACAAAAGAAGCGGATTCTATCGGTTTGTTTAGAGATAATAACCAATCGATGACTGGAAAGAGTAGGGTCAAGAAGAATTCTCCCTATGAAAAGAGATGGCATACTCAAAAAAGAGATAAAGAAAGGTTTCAAAAATTATTCTGGCTTGGGATAGGCACGATAGTGTTGGGTATTGTCAGTCTGTGTTTTTATCTTAAAACAACGATAGTTGAGAAAAGGTTACTTTCATTTATGAGGGTAATCCCAATTGATGGTCGTGTCATTTTATTTTTAGTGAGTATTTTTATTTCGGTCATGTTGGTAGACAGTAACTATCCGTATAATTATGGCTTAATGAATACTCTTCAAAATCTAGCAGTACCAGGATTACTGGCAGGAATAAGTTTATGTATCAGTTTCATGTCATTAAAACTAATTTGGTGGCAACTATCACCTAAACATCGAACCCAAACAGGAAAAGAGTTAGTAAAAGGAAGTTTGTGCTATCAGGTATTAACAGCGATTGGGCGTATTTTTGTTAAAAGTCCAATGGTGATAAAACTACTCTTTGTTCTATGTTTAATTGGAATGAATACATTGCTAATACCACTCTTACTAACCAGTTATGGTTATCTTGGACCAATTAAATCACTGATAATCTTACTATTTTTTGTAGTTGAAGCGTGGTTTTTATGGAAATATTCTAAAGTTTTAAAAATACTTATCAAAAAACCAACTGATATTTTGGTGAAACAAGGTCAAAAAGTAAATAATGAGCTAACCTTAACAGAACTTTCAAAGCAACTAGACGAGATTGATGAAATGATTCAATCATCGAAAAAAGATAGTCGACAAAGTGAACAATTAAAAACGGAACTTTTAACGAATGTCAGTCATGATTTAAGAACGCCGTTAACATCGATTATTACTTATGGTGAGCTACTTAATCAACCAAAAACAACGACTGAGGATCAGAAAAAATATGTTAAGATTATTAATCAAAAAGCCAAACGAATGAAACATTTAATTGATGATTTATTTGAGGTTACTAAGATGAATAATGGTGAGATTATTTTAGAAAAATCAGAGGTTAATTTAAGCCAGTTATTACAACAATCTGTTTCTGAATACAGTGAAGAATTAAAGGAACATGAGTTGAAATTGGTTTTTAATAAACCAGAGACAGATATCTATGCAAAAATCGACGGGGAAAGAATGTGGCGTGTTTTTGATAATCTGCTGGTCAACGTGACTAAGTATGCCATGCCCAATACACGAGTTTACTTAAAAATAGAAAAACAAAACAAACAGGCTCGAATTGAATTAAAAAATATTTCAGAATATGAATTAAATGAAAATGCCAATGATTTAGTGGAGAAGTTCAAACGTGGTGATAGTTCTCGTCATACAGAAGGTTCTGGTCTTGGGTTAGCAATAGTTAATTCGATTGTGGTATTACATAATGGACAGATGAACATTGATGTAGATGGTGACATGTTTAAGATTATTATTCGAGTGCCATTGTAATAGAAATAGTGTGAGATTACGGATGGAGCCGTAGTCTCTTTTTGTATTCACCTTACATACCCATCTATCAGTAAAAAAAGACCGATTATCCTTTTTTTATGACAAGCTTAGTTAAAACGTCTAAAATAAAAGTAAGTTAGGAGTTGATAAGATGAAGGTCACTTTTGAGATTGATTCAAAGTATGATGAAGCGTTGGTAAAAATTTATGCCAATAGCATGACAGATCAGATTAAATCTATTATTGACATCTGTTCAGAAGAAGACAAGCAATTTCCACCTTTATTTGGTTTTAAAGGAGAACGAATTATTCCAATTAAAGAAGAAAAAATTATCCGTTTTTATTCATTGGATAAAAAAACTTATTGTGAATTGGAAAATGAAAGTGTCATTATTAAAGAGGTTTTATATAAGTTAGAAGAACGATTTACTGAATTAATTAGAATATCCAATAGTGAAATTATCAATCCTGATTATATTAAAAATTTAGAATTATCCTTAACTGGAACAATCAAGGTTAACTTTAAAAATGGAACGTATAGTCATACTTCCAGAAGGTATATGAAAGAATTTAAAAGGAGGTTAGGTCTATGAACAAGGTTATCAAGCATTTATTATCGGGAATTTTTTCGGGGACTTTTATAGGCTTAATGATCTCTTTTGTGATTTCATGGCGAGTGGGATTGGGTAAATATTTTCCAGGGACACCTGTTTTTATGGCACAATTTGACACAGAATTAGAAGCTTTTGGTTGGAGTATTGTTCTTTGGAGTATTGTTGGGATGATGTTTTCAGTAGCTAGCTTAATCCATGATAAGGATAACTGGTCGATTTTAAAGCAAATGTCTATTCATTTTATCAGCACGTATATCGGATTATGT
Source organism: uncultured Vagococcus sp. (assembly GCA_963517295.1). Classification (GTDB taxonomy): domain Bacteria; phylum Bacillota; class Bacilli; order Lactobacillales; family Vagococcaceae; genus Vagococcus. The sequence goes on along the minus strand of CAUQFM010000021.1, from coordinate 12,124 downwards.
ACTTTAAATATCATGCTTAGTTGGTTTGATTATACGTTCAAAGATTGGCTAAATTTTACAGTGATTTTTATAATAATCTATGCAATAATTGCGTTTATTTCTATGATGCGAGTTAAATTGAGTTTAGATAAAATTAATGAGAAATTAAATAAAAAGGAGTGAAATATAAATGGAACAAGTGATGAGTTTAAAAAATGTGACAAAAAAATTTAAAGAAAAAGAAGTTTTAAAAGACATTTCTTTAACGATTAACCAAGGAGAGTGTGTGGCTTTACTTGGAAAGAATGGTGCGGGTAAGAGTACGTTGTTAAATCTTGTGTTGGATTTATTTTATCCCACTTCTGGAGAAATAACATTACAGACTAAAAAAGAGGAAGTGGGCTTTCTTTCTCAGAAAACACGCTTCCCAGATGATGTAACGATTCAAGAAATGTTAGATTTTATTTCTAGTTTTTCAAGCAATCCATTATCAAAAGAAGAGATAGAGCATAGTTTAAACTTTGAAAAAACAAAGTATAAACAGCTTATTCATACTTGTTCAGGTGGAGAACAACGACTGTTTGATATGTGTTTAGCAATTATTAATCGACCTAAATTTTTAATTGTGGATGAACCAACAGCAGGGATGGATACGTCTACAAGAAATCATTATTGGCGTATTATGAAAGAATTAAAAAAAACAGGAACGACTATTTTATTTACTACACACTACATTGAGGAAGTTGATTATTGTGCTGATCGTGTTATTTTATTAGATAATGGTGTGATTAGAGCAGACAATACCCCTTATCATTTACGAACATTGAATAAGAAAAAAATAATCACCATTGAAAAAGAAAATTATGCGCTGTATGAAGATAAATTAAAGGAAATAGAAAAAAATTACCCGATTAAATTATCTGAAAAAACAGATGTTGTCACGTTAGAATTTCAAAATGAGATATCTAATCAAATTATTACCGAATTATTAGCAATTGGGTTATCTTTCGATAATGTAGAAGTGACTAACACATCCTTGCTTAATACAATTTTTGCTAATGAATTAGAAGAGGAGGTAGAGTAAATGAAAGCATTAATTAAGATCGAAGCCAAACGAATGACGAGAGATAAATCAACGTTTATTATGAGTATTGGGATGCCCATTTTTATGTATTTTGTTTTTACGTCTTTGATTCAAGTACCAAAAGACTATCAAGCGGTCTTTTACCGAGAATACCTAATATCTATGACGGCTTTTAGTTTATGTAGTTTCTCTTTATTTACGTTTCCATTTGATATTATCCAGGATCGTAAAAATGGCTGGAGTATGCGTTTAAAGCATGTTAATTTAAGTTCTTTTGAGATTTATTTTGTTAAAATGCTAAAAATGATTGTCATGTATATAGTAGCGATTGCCTCTGTCTTTTTAGTTGGTGGTTACTTTAAAGGTGTAGAATTAACAGCTAAACAGTGGTTTGTTTCTGGCTTAGTATTGCTTTTAGGTGGCGTATTATTTTTAGGAATCGGTGTGGTAATGAGTCTCTTTAAAGAAATCAAGACAGCATCTGTGTTCTCTAATATTTTATACTTAGGGATGGCAGCATTAGGTGGTTTATGGATGCCGACAAGCCAATTTCCTGAATGGATTCAACCTTATTCAAAAGCAATGCCAACGTACCAGTTTAGAGAGTTAGCAGTGGGTTACATTAACAATGGTCGGGTTCCAATGAATTCTATCTTGATTTTGACAAGTTATAGTTTAGGTTTTATTTTATTAGCAGTAGTGATTAGTAATAAGATGAAACGTGATGTGAGGGAGTAAAAATAAAGTAAGTACAATCTAATAAAGTGGAGGATGACTATTTATTTCAGTCATCCTCTTTTTCTTAGAAAGTTCTATTCGAAAAGAAAAGGCTTGCATTTTGTTTTTGGTCAAACTATAATGAACTCGTAATAACTATTACTCATCAAAGTACAAAAAAATGTATATTGAGAAAGGGGATTTTTTAAATGAAGAAAATAGTAATCGGTGGACAAATTGATAAAGACGAGGTAAAGAAAATTACAGAGGCCAATACAAATGGTCTGTTCGAAGTAGATGTAAAAAGTGATCTAGATGCAGCAATGGCGGTTAAAGCTGGACAAGCTGATTTTTATTTAGGCGCATGTAACACTGGTGGTGGTGGTGCTTTAGCAATGGCACTTGCTTTATTAGGTCGTGAAAAATGTGTGACTGTTTCAATGCCATCAAGCGTTATGAGTGAAGAAGAAATTAGAGAACAAGTTAAGATTGGCAAAATAGCCTTTGGTTTTACTGCACAACATAAAGAAATTGTTATTCCAATTATTATGGATGAATTAGGGAAGTTATAATAATAACATTATAAAAAGGAAATGGTGGAAATAAAATGACATCGACAAAAATTATAGAATTAATTGCAATTGCAGCTTTAGGTGGGATGAGCTCAATTTTAGCAAATAAAGGTATTGCAGTATTTAATGATGGGTTACGACCGATTGTTCCAGAATTTTTAGAAAAAAAGATTAGCAAAAAAGAGTTAGCAGCAACAAGTTTTGCTTTAAGTTTTGGTTTGGTTATCGGATTTGGTATTCCGGTTTCGATTGGTGCCTCAATTTTACTTGTTCATAGTATTTTATTGATGACAGATATTATTGGTTCATGGGCTCCAGAAGGTAAAAAAGGAATGATTATCTCTGGTGTTGTAGGCGCTTTATACGGCGTAGGATTAGTTTTAGGACTCCAAGTGGTGGTAGATTTATTTGCAATGATGCCGGTTAACTTTATTGATTCACTATCAAAGGTTGGAGCACCTGTAGTTATTTCATTTAGTATTTTTCCAGCTGTTGCGATTGCTAGTCAACATGGCTTTAAAAAAGGATCAATTTCTTTTGGAGCTACTCTTTTAACACTATTCGTTGTGAAGCAATTTGGTACGTTTAATCTTGCTGATGGTGCGACATTAACGTTAAGTGCTGAAGGAATGTCTCTTTTAGTTGGAATGATTTTTATGATTTTTTATGCCATCCAAGTAAAAAGTGATGGTAGTAATTCAAATGAAAGTTTAGTCAGTGTCTTTTTAGAACGTGTGAATCGCATCAAGAGAAACTGGATGTGGTTATCTGTAATGGGTGGTTTGGTTTCAGCTGCGACAAGTCTCTTATTAATTGCAGGTGATCCAATCTCTTTAAACTTGTTATCTGAAGGTAAATTTAGTGAAGCTGGTTTAGCTGCTTTTGCTAGAGGTATTGGTTTTATTCCCTTAGTATTTTCAACAGCAATTGTAACAGGTGTCTACAGCCCTGCAGGAACAACTTTTGTCTTTGTCGTAGGTATCTTATTAAAAGGTAATCCTTTAATGGCTTTTGTAGTAGGTGCTTTGGTAATGTTTATCGAGGTTCAACTATTAACAATTATGGCAAAAGCTTTAGATAAATTCCCTGGTATTAGAGAAATGGGAGAACATATTAGAACAGCTATGAATAAAGTTTTAGAAGTAGCGCTTTTAATTGGTGGTGCAATGGCATCAGAAGCAATTGCTCCTGGAATTGGTTATTTCTGGGTTATCGGTTTATTATTATTGAACAAAAAAGCGAAGAAACCAGTCGTTGATTTAGCAGTAGGACCTATTGCAGCGATTACATTAGGTATTATAGTAAATATTTTAAGCTTAATTGGTTTATTCACACCTGTTGTGGCTGGGTAAATAAAAGGAGACAAAGCTAATGGTATTAGAAAAAGGCATAACTTATATGCACGAACATACAACAATTGATTTATCACGTTTAAAAAATATTGATGATACAAATTTAAATTGTTACGACGAAACTGTTAAAGAATACAAAAAATTATACGATAAAGGTGTTAGAAATATTGTCGACGTGACGAACATGGATATGCGAAGAAATCCGCTTTATGTTCAAAGAGTTGCTAAGGAAACAGGCATGAATATTGTTCAAGCTACTGGTTTTTATCAAGATAAATTTTTACCTGAATTTGTTACTCATTATTCAGTGGAGCAATTAAGTGATTTTATGATAAAAGAAATTAATGAAGGCATCGCGGAAACAGATATTAAAGCTCAAATTATTGGGGAAATTGGGACAAGTAAAGATGTTATGACAGATCGTGAAAGAAAGGTGTTTGAAGCGTCAGTTATCGCTCATAAAGCAACTGGAGTTCCAATAACAACGCATACAACACTTGGAACATATGGGCATGAACAAGTTGAATTTTTTAAACAACATCAAGCGAATTTAAGTAAAGTCGTGATTGGACATGTTGATTTAACAGGCGATATTGATTATATCTTACATATGCTAGATCAAGGTGTTTATGTTGAATTTGATACAATAGGAAAAACAAATTATCAACCAGATATTTTGAGAGTTGAAATGTTGAAAGAAATTGAAAAAAGAGGTTTTAGTGATAAGGTCTTTTTATCAATGGATATCACTAGAAAATCAAATATGGAATATATGGATGGTATTGGTTATTCGTACTTACTTGATACGTTTGTTCCACTAGCCTTAGAAGAGGGCGTTTCGCAAAAATTTATGACGAAGATGTTAGAAGAAAACCCAATAACGTTTATGAATAGAGGGTAACATGATGAAAACTTATCCATTAACTAGCTTAACGCTGAAAGAAGCGACTAACTTACAATTCAAACTGGTAGATTCAATTACTCGTTTTTTTCCAGGAAACGAAATTTTGACTCGAGGTGATTTAGGTGTTGTAAAAGGTCTTAATCAACCTATGTTTACTAATAAAGTTGAACAAGTATTAGCAGATTTTTTTGAAGCAGAATCTGCAATGCTTGTTAGAGGCTCGGGGACTAATGCAATTCGATTGGCTCTTCATTCATCCGTAGGAACGGGCGGAACTTTATTGGTACATGATGCAGCAATTTATCCAACGACTAAAGTATCGATTGATATGTTAGGAATTAAAACAATAGTTGTTGATTTCAATCATCTAGAGGCTGTAAAAAAAGTGATTGAAACTGAAAAAATAAATGGCATTTTAATCCAAGTAACCCGACAAAAAATTGATGATTCCTATGATTTAGAAGAATTAATTGGAACAATTAGAAAAATCAATGATACAATACCAATTGTTACAGATGATAACTATTCAGCAATGAAAACACGTGGTATAGGCACTCAATTTGGTGGTAATTTAGCTTGTTTCTCAACATTTAAATTACTTGGTCCAGAAGGTGTCGGATGTATTGTTGGTGATAGCCGATATATTAATAAATTAAAACAAGAAAACTACTCCGGTGGGGGACAAGTTCAAGGTCATGAAGCATTAGATGTCTTGAAAGGCATGATTTATGCACCTGTTTCATTGGCAATATCTTCAGAAGTGAGTGAAGAATTATGTCAACGAATTAATGAAGGGGAAATTGAAGGATTAGAAAAAGCTTATGTTGTTAATGCACAATCAAAGGTTGTTGTCATTCAACTTAAGCATAAAAACGCAAAACAAATTATTGAAACAGCAACCAAACTAGGGGCATTACCGCATCCAGTAGGAGCTGAATCTCAATATGAATTTTCACCTCTTGTGTACCGTGTTTCTGGGACATTTAGAGCAACTAATCCTGAAGCAGAAGACACGATGATCCGAATTAATCCGAATCGTTCTGGAGTAGAAACGATTATTAGAATTTTAAAAGAAGCGATGAGCTTAATATAGAAAAGAGGCGTTTGGATTGAGCAATAAATTCTTAACAAAAAAAGGCGTTATTATTAATTTTTTAGCATCGGACTTACTACAATTAAAAAAAGGTGACAAGATGCCAAGTATATCAGAGTACCAATTAGATTATGATGTGGCTCGTGGGACTGTTCAAAATGCACTAAATTATTTAAAAACAGAGGGTGCGATTGTTGTTAAAAGTCATGGTCATTTAGGCACTTTTATTGAAGAAATTAATTACGCTATTTTACAAGAATATGCTCTTTCCGAAGCTATCTTAGGAACAATGACTTTACCTTATTCTAGATTGTATGAAGGCTTAGCAACGGGGATTTATGAAGAATTTAAGGAATATAATATTAAATTAAATTTAGCTTATATCAGAGGCTCAAAAGAGAGAATACGGTCTATCTCAATGAAAACTTACCGCTTTGCTGTCGTATCGAAGTTTGCAGCAGAAAGAGCCATCAAACAAGGAGACTCTTTAGAAATCGTCGTTGATTTTGGAGAAAAAACATATCTAAGCGAACATGTTCTTCTTTTTTCAAATATTGATAAAAATGAAATTGAAGATGGAATGCGTGTGGCGATTGATTATAGTTCTCTGGATCAACAAATGCTGACCAACGAGAGCATCAAGGATAAAGAAGTTAAGCTAATTGAAATGCCGGGTCATCAGATTATTCATTCGTTAAAAGAGGGGCAAATTGATGCTGGTATTTGGAATTTTGATGAGATTAGAGATAAGAATCATGATGATCTAAATTACGTGACACTAGCTAATAAAGAACTAGGTCAAGCGATGGGAACTTCGGTTATTGTATGTCATAAAGAAGATAGTTCCATGCAGGCTTTTTTTACAAAAAGTTTTAATCGAGAGCGTGTTTTATCTGTTCAATCACAAGTTAAGGCAGGGAAGTTGATTCCTAAATATTAAAGGAGAAAACCATGATTAAAGAAAAATTAGAAATATTAGTTACTTCAGAGATAATTGATGAAGAAACACAACTTTACATTTTAAAAGTATTAGAATACCTTCTAGAAAAGAAAATCATTCAAGAAGTATCTGAGGCAGATGTTTTTTTAACGCACTTAGCAATGGCTGATACACGACGTAAAAAACAAGAAACAGTAGCTAATCTAGATGACTTTATTTTATCTGAAATTAATGCAGATCCTAAATATTTACATTCAAAAGAATTGTGGCAAGATCTACAAAATATGGCGGAGAAACAATTTGAAGATGCGGAGTTAGATTATTTTTATCTACACATCATTAATTTATTGAAGGAGGACTAATATGTTTTTAGAAGTAACAAAACGTAGAAATCCTCAGTTAGTTGAAGCTGCTATAAAATTACATCAAGAAGGCGTTATTCTTCCAGATACGTATGTATTAGATTTGGATAGAATTGAAGAAAATGTAAAATATCTTAAAAAACAAGCGGATGAAGCTGGTATTGAATTATTCTACATGACCAAACAAATCGGTAGAAATCCGTTAGTCTCTCAAGCAATTAAAAACGCGGGAATTGAAAATGCAGTAGTGGTTGATTATAAAGAAGCACTCATAATGATGGAGCATAACTTACCTATCGGAAATGTGGGGCATCTTGTGCAAGTACCAATCCGTCTTTTAGAAAAAATAGTAGCTTATGGGCCAAAATTTATGACGGTATTTTCAATAGAAATGTTAGAAAAAATTAATACTTCAGCTCAAAAATTAGGTAAAAAACAAAAAATATTATTAAAAGTAATTGAACCAACAGATGAAGTATATGAAGGTCAGTTTGGTGGTTTTCATTTAGCCGAGCTTAGAGAATTGGCTTTGGCAACTAAAAAAATGACGAATATCGAAATTTCAGGTATTACGTCTTTTCCATGTTTTTTATATGATGGAGAAAGTCAGTTGAATCCGACAAATAATGTGAAAACGATTGAAAAAGCAAAAGAAATTTTAAAAGAATCAGGTATAAATATTACAGAATTGAATATTCCTTCGGCAACATGTGGTAAAACGATTCCTTTTATTCAACAACTCGGAGGGACACAAGGTGAGCCAGGTCATGCTTTGACTGGGACAACGCCTCTTCATGCTAAATTAGATTTAGAAGAGCTACCTAGCATGGTCTATGTAAGTGAGATTTCGCATAATTTAGATGGAAAAGCTTACCTTTATGGTGGTGGTTATTATCGTCGTGGTCACTTTGATAACGCTCTAATTGTAGAAGAGAACGGCCAACAAGAAACAGATCAAGTTGAGTCATTTGGTAATGAAAGTATCGACTATTATCTTAGTACTAAAAACAGTCATCCAGTAGGATCTACTGTACTAGCTGCTTTTAGAACACAAATTTTTGTAACTAGAAGTGATGTTGCTGTTGTTTCAGGTATTAGCCAAGGAAAACCTAAAGTTGAAGGTCTATACAATAGTTTAGGAAATTTAATTAGAAGGTGATAAAATGAGTAAATTTATTGTGATTGTTTTAGATAGTTTTGGTGTGGGTGCAATGGATGATGTATCTGTTGTCAGACCACGAGATGTAGGAAGTAGTACAGCTGGACATATTATAAAAGAAAATCCTGAAATCAACATTCCAACACTTGAAAAATTAGGCTTAATGAATGCACTAGGTTACGAAATCGGAAATCACAAAATGTCAGAAAAAGCCGTTTTTGGCACAGCCAACTTAACCCATCAAGGAGCAGATTCTTTTTTAGGTCACCAAGAAATAATGGGAACAACACCTAAAGAGCCTTTAATCCAACCCTTTAATCAAAAAATAGCAGAAGTTGAAGCGAATCTTTTGAAGAATGGTTATCAGGTTCGCAGAGTAGGTGAAGTGGGAACTCAAATTTTAGTGGTTAATGAGTACGCAACTGTAGGAGATAATTTGGAAACAGATTATGGTCAAGTTTACAATGTGTCTGCTTGTTTGGACTTAATTAGTTTTGAAGAGTTAAAAAACTTAGGCCATGCGGTTCGTGAAGTGGTTCAAGTTTCTCGAGTAATTACTTTTGGTGGAGAACAAATAGCCTTAACTGATTTATTAAATGCAAGAAAAATCAAGAATGATGAAATTGCTGGTGTAGATGCACCAGAATCTGGTGTGTATAATCATGGTTATCAAGTCGTTCATTTAGGATATGGCATTGATAAAAAAGTTCAAACACCAACTATTTTAGATGAAGCTGGTATAACAGTCTCATTTTTAGGGAAAATAGCTGACATCATCCAAACAGATAGCTCGCGTTTATTTCCTGGAGTAGATTCGAATTATTTATTTGATTGCTTGGTTCAAGAAGTTCGAGAAATTGAACATGGTTTTATAGCATTAAATATCCAAGAAACTGATTTAGCTGGGCATGCAGAAGATGTCATGAAATACTCAGATCGATTAGAACTAAGTGACTTAAGAATAGCCGAGTTATTGCCGATGTTAACTAAAGGAGATATTTTAGTTGTAATGGCTGATCACGGAAATGATCCAACTATTGGTCACAGTAACCATACAAGAGAGAAAGTTCCGTTATTAATTTATAGTCCAGGAATTGATTCTATTGAAATTGGAGAAAGAGCAACGATGGCAGATGTAGGCGCAACAGTCTCAGACTTCTTTGGAGTTAAACATCCTCAGCACGGCACATCGTTTTTAAGCAAAATTAAATAATATTCGTATAAACAAGACGGAGGCTGACATTAAAGTCAGCCTCCTTTTTTAGGAGGATTACTATGACAAACAACCGAGTTCAAAACTATGCAAAGAAAACATTTCTAGCAATGGATAATCGACACAAATCAGTTAAGAAAGTTTTTCCTAATTGTATTGATCGTATATCTGAAAAAAAAGGTTTTTTTATGGGAACAAAAGAAGTAACTACCATTTCAGGAGATTTTATTAGTGAATTGGAAACATTAGGCTATCAACATCACACGGTAGATAAAGCTAGCCATTCAGGAAGAGCTATTGATTTGAATTTGATTAATCCTTTAACAGGAGGTTACATGACAGGCTCTTCAAGTGGGACAGCTTTGAATGTTTTTTTAGGAATTAACGATTTAGGTATTGGAACGGATGGTGGTGGATCTGTTTTAGCTCCGGCGATCAGCTTAAATTTATATGGCATGATTCATCCACAATTAGGGAAATCAGAGTTAAATCAAGTAAGTCAGAAAGTATCGACAGATGGTATCGCCTTTACGCCATCTTTAGGTTTGATTACAAGGGAATTAAGTCATATAGAAGTAGTTATACAGCATTTTTTTCCAGATAATGAGGAAAACGATGATATCATTACTATTATTTTAGATGAGACGATTAATGCTGAAAAAGAAATAATGAATCGTCAGAAAATAGAAATCACAAATAAAAATCTAGAAGGAAAATATATTAAATCTAGAGAAGAATTAATCCTTGATTTAAATCAGTTATTAAATCAAGCTGATGTCGTTATTTCAAAAGAAGGACCTGTTGATCTTTCTGGGTTTGGTGATACTATCTTTGGTCATTTTACTGATGCAACGAAAGAGAATCAGAATGCAGCTAATAAGGGATTTATAAGGGTAGCAAATATGGTAGGAGCTATTTCTTTAGTTATTCCAACGGGAAATCTAAGTGAAGGGTATGTGTTAATGGCTAAAAATACGCCAACAGCGATTTATAATTTATTTACTACTGCCAAATGCCTAATTAAAGAAGAGGACGCTTTGGTTGATAATTATTTTAGAGATTTGTCTAAATATTTTGATATGGGTATTTGAAAAATCGTGAGAGTTACCTCTAGTGATGTTATATTAGTTAATAGGATTTAAATTAAAATTAAGGAGCTATTCACTATGAAAATCGGTGTTCTGGGTTTAGGTAATATTTTTCAAAAAGCATATCTACCTACCTTAGGGGAAAATAGACAGGCGCATAGCTATTATTTCGCAAGTAAAAATGAAGAAACTAAAAAATTGTTAAAAAGTAATTACGGTTTTACCAACTTTGCTGAGACTTTAGATGAGCTGCTAGAAGAAGGTATCGAAGCGTGCATGATTCATTCTGCTACTGTAGCTCACTATGAATTAGCAAAAAAGTGTTTAAATGCAGGTGTTCATGTACTGATGGATAAGCCTCTTAGTGAAGAGTATGAAGAGACGAAAGAATTAATAGAATTAGCAGAAGAAAAAGGTTTAACGCTGATGATTGGTTTTAATCGACGTTTCGCTCCAGCTGTAAATCAATTAAAAGTATTACCAAATAAACGAGTTATTTACTTAGAAAAAAATCGAACGTTTGCTGAATACGATACTAAATTCGCAGTGTATGATTTATTTCTACATTTAGTAGATACAGCCGTCTATTTATTGGATAGTTCTGACATTAAAATTGTTTCTTCACATATTGAAGAAACGAAAATTTTAGAGTATGTGACTGTCACGTTACAAGCTGGTCAAACAACAGCTATCCTCACAATGGATATGAAAAGTGGAGCAAATACAGAGATGTATCGTGTCACAAGCGATGAAGGTATTATGACGGTATCTAATTTATCTGAAATAAGTCATCAAAAGGGAACAGAAATAACTAAAAAGTTAGTATCTGATTGGGAGAAAACACTAGTCACAAGAGGTTTTGAACCGATGTTGAAAGCATTTCTTGATCATTTAGAAGGTCATAAAGAAAATGAATTACGTCAAGAAAATGTGTTACGCAGTCATGAGATTTGTTTGGAGATATTAAATTAAAGAGGAGTGTCTTAGATGATAAGACGAGGTAGCTACTCGATATAGTTGAAGGTAGGCACATATCGAGGATAAAAAATAAACCTATCTAAATTCAGCTATATCGATAACTTAAACAGATAAAAATTTAAGGAGATGTAGCAATGAAACAAGAACAATTAAAACAAGAATGGTTAAAGAGTCAAAAACGACAAGAAGATTTTAAAGGATGGAATTTTTCTAGTATTGCTGCTGATTTTTGGCAAGAAGGGTTATCGTGGTCTTATGCCGATTTAGTAAAAGAATATTTAAATCAAGAGATGAATTTACTTGATATGGGTACTGGTGGTGGTGAGCTACTTTTATCATTTAAACATCCTTACACAAAGACGAGTGTCACAGAAGGTTGGCTTCCTAATTTCGAATTGTTGCAAGAAAAATTAGTTCCACAAGGAGTTCAAGTAAAATTTGTGGAAGAAGATGATATATTAGACTATCCAGATGATACTTTTGACATTGTTCTCAATTCTCATGAATCATTTTCGATAGAAGAAGTAAAACGAGTTTTAAAATCGGGTGGTCTTTTTATTTCTCAACAAGTTGGCGATAATAATGGTATTAATTTAGCTTCACGTTTAATTCCTAATTATAGAAAAACTGATTTTACCCTTCATCTTTCTTCCGTTGTAAAGGAATTAAGAGAATCTAATTTT
>CAUQFM010000020.1:0-23757 GCA_963517295.1 uncultured Vagococcus sp. | reverse complement strand
AAAGAGACTGACAAATTGAATCAGCCCCACTTCTAATTTTTTTATAAACACTTACTCCTCTAATTTAAAAAATTCATATAAACACACATCATTTGGTTCCAAAAAACAATTTAATCTTAAACCATCTAAAAACTCTTTATCAAAAACATCCATTTTGGGATGAGTAATATACGATAAATATTGATGCGCCTCTTCATCCAATATTTGTTGACTCGAAAAACGATCATAGGAATAAGACACTGCACCATGATCTTTACTTAAAGTTAATTTTTTTACTTGATACAACCCCTTAGGTACATTAGAACTTGTAATTTCCAATTCTAAAGATTTACTCTTTAAATAATTATCATTTAAACTTAGGTTAGGCGAAAAATATTGAGCATTCCATACTAATAATTGATAATGTCCGTTGAATGTTGTTAATGTGAAATAATCACCTGTAGCAATGACTTTACCACGTAAGCGCCTGTATAAACTCAAAGAAAAATATACCGGTCTACGGCAATTATAATAATGAAGTAACTCTAATCCATCATACTTAACGGCTTCTGCCCGTTGATGTTTCCCTTCAAATAAAAATGTATTTAACCAAAAACCATACGCACTAATAAGTGGCTCTAGCTTTACTAAATCATGAACGATTAAAGCCCCACGGAAATAGTAACTATTTTTATACCGAGTGTCTCCTGTTAGTGTGTTCCATTCCGATAAAACAAAAGGAACATCAATTCCCCAACTTCTTAACCGATTTTTAGCTGATTGAACATCCTTTGTCACAAACAACTCAAATTCGCTTAGATTAGGTTCTTTAATAGCGTAATTAGGTTCTGATTGATAAGAAATAAACTCGACTACCTCTAATACTTCCTTCCGAAACACCCATTCATCTTCTTCTGTTTTAAAGCGATAATCTGGATAGCCAAACGGTAATTCTACTCCTACTCCAATTTTAGAATTAATTTTCTTAATTTTTTCTCGAAGTGTTTTAAAAATTTTGATTCCTTTTTTTATATCTTGTTTCTCAAATTGAATAGTCACACGCCAATCTGGCAAAAATTCATTGCGAGTCATATATTCGATGTATTTAAAAAATTCTTGATGATCTTGACTATAAAAAGAAGATACTTGCTCATAATCAGTTAATGATAATTGGTAGTAAACGCCAAAATTATTTTGTCTTAAAAAATCGATGACAATATCAAAACGACTGAATGGAGAAAATTGTGCCAACTTAGTTTGTTGAAAAACCGTATAAGAACTTGGAACAACATGAAATAAATTTTTCACGCCCACATAATGACAACCGATATCTTTTTTTATCATAACTAATTGTTTTTTTATCTCATCTAGAAATAAATCTTCCAAGCTATTTACATGTACAATTACTTCTGAATGCCCTTGTTCTCTAACATGCTCAGACTCAATTTGAAATGTTGCTTTTTGTCCTTTTGACTCTGTAAAATAAGATTTTTCAGGCTTTAAATCAATATATTCTTGTAAAATTTCGATATCTTCTATAACAACCTCATTTGCTTTAGGTTTTAAAAAACGATCTTCAGTATCTTCTTTTTCTTTATTAAAGAAAATTTGTTTATATTCGGTAGGAGACACATCAAATAATCGTTTGAACTGGATTCGATACGTTTTACTGTTGGTATAACCATAGTTAAGCGATAATTTATCAATTGAATCTTGTGTATATAACAAATCATTTAAGCTCATTTGAATCCTTAATTCGTTGATATACGTGTTGAATTTGATCCCCGTTTGTTGCTGAAAAACACGCGAAAGCGTAGAGGTTGACATAAAGCAATTTTGCGCTACATCCTCTAATTTAATTGGTTCTCTATAATGTGCATGGATATAATCAAATACATCAGTCAGTTTGTCACTATATTTAAATTGCTGGTTATTGAAGATATTTATTTGAAAATTCTCAATTAAAATAAGTAATATCCTTTGTAAATGAATGGCTGTTTTTAAATATTTAGCTTTATCCGCACTAAAATATTGGATAATCAGTTGTGAAAGAATTTGTTTCAACTGACCTATAAGGTACTCATCATCTGATCCAGTTAATAATGAATGACAATTAAAACGACTTGATAAATACGATTCATATCTTTTTAATAAAAAGACATTAGACATAGATAACTTAAACGTTTGAACTTCAGGTGTAACCAAAGAAATAATTTCTGCTGTATCATTCATATTGATAAAAATAAAATCTCCTGGTCCAAAAGTTAATTGCTGATGGTTTATTTTAACCACAGCTTTCCCTTTTGCTATAAAAAAACACGTTAAATTACTAAATGTTTGTTTTTGAATAGCAGTTACTGTTTCATAAGAAACATAATAATCTTGAATCATCCTCATCACTCCCATCGATTTAATTATACCGCAAATTTAATCCTTAGATAGACTTTTTATCCCACAAATAATATCAACGCAAAAATTATGTTCTAAACAAAATAAATAAAGCACTTATTTCTTAGTCTTTTCTGATTAGAATAGAGGTATCAACTCTTATTTAATTTTTTAAAATCAAAATTTGACTAATAATATTATTAGTCCTCTAAAAAAACAAATCACTTTAATCATTTAGACATACGAATTAATCCCCGTTTCTTCGTTCCCAACTAAATATTAATTAAAATGATTTTTCCCTGAAGTACTATTTAAGATACATTTAAAAAGACTAGCCCTGGAAACAGGATTCTAGTCTTTTTATTTATCTATTCGTTTAACCATTTTTTAGCCCTTTTAACTTCTAAAAAAGTTAATTGATGATTTTTTGTCCACTCTTCTGTAATTTTTGCTCCTCGGTCTTTCAACAACTCTATGACACGGTAACTTTCAAACACCGTAACAATTGGGTCTTGTTCTCCCATCGTCGCAAAAATATGAGTTTGGCTTAAATCAGTTTTATCATCCACTACCACAGGATACATTGGATGAAACAAGATTGCTTTTTTATAACTATTTGGATAATCTAATAATAATCGGACACCAATGTTCGCTCCATTAGAATACCCTACTAGTACTATGTCTGCTAAATCTAATTGATTTTCTTTCATTAATTTTGATATAAATTCATGAAGTTCCATTGCTTTTTCTTCTAAATCTTCTTCATCAAAAATACCTTCTTCCAAACGATTAAAAAATCTTGGATAACCATTTTCTAAAGTTTCCCCTCTAATACCGATTAAAGTCCCTTGCTCATTCAACGTTTTGCCAACATCTAATAATGAATTTTCATTCCCACCTGTTCCGTGTAATAAGATAAAAACTGGTTTTCCTTCTATTCCTTTTTTGATGATATATTCCATCTTAAAACCTCCTTTAGTCTGGACGCTTGATACTAATTTTTTCCCCCAGAGTAGCATAATCATTTCCCGCAAGACGACTCATTGGTTTTAGTAAATCCTCATTAATTCGACCTTTTTTATATAGTTCATCTTGAATATGATAATTCTCAATTTTTAATAACAGTAAATCCGCAGTTACTTGTTCATAGTTGATAATCGGAACATGATGGTACAAGCTCACTTCCATTTTTATCTTTAATTCATTGATTAATGGAACTGCTACTATTTCAGAAGATCCCAGAGTAAAACTAGTTCTAACGAGTTCACTTTCTGATGGTCCTAGATTAGCAGCTGTTTGATTGATAGATTCAATATTTTCCTCATCAGCAATATGAACAACAGCTTGCTTGTTACTCAAAATATTTCTCGTTGTGTCTTTCATTTCACCAGATTTTCTCTGAATGGATAGTGAAATAATAGGCGGATTAGACGTCACAATATTGAAGTAACTAAAGGGTGCAATGTTAACGACATCTTCTTTCGACAAACTACTAACAACAGCAACTGGCCTCGGAATAATCGATCCGATTAAAAATTTATAATTATCCCGTTCACTCATCTCTTCAGGTTTAATCGAAATCATTTGTTTCTGCCTCATCTCTTAACGGTAATAAAATTTTTGTTAAAGCTTCTCGCATAGACTCATACTGGGGAGGTAGCATTAAATTTTGACCTAGTGTTTCCAGAGATTCATTAATTGTAAAGCCTGGTCCATCTGTGGCAATTTCAAAAACAACATTTCCTTTTTCCACAAAATAAATAGCTTTAAAATATTGGCGATTTTTAATTTCAGTGACACTATATTTTTCTTCAAACAAATAATCTTGCCACTCTCTATGCTTTTTATCATTAGGAACTGACCAAGCAATGTGATGAACGGTTCCCGCACCAAATCGTCCTCGTGGTAGTTTTTCTTTTGGGACAATAATATGATGTTTTTCTACTCCTACCGTTTCTAAATGAAAACTTTTTGCATCTTCCGAGAGTAAAGTTAAACCTAAATCATCTTTTAATGTTTTCACGGTATCTTTAGGTTGGCTTGATAACAGGACTGTTCCGTGGAAACCAGTAATTCGACTGTCATTTGTTTCTTCTTCACTTTCAACTAAAGCAATAGCCAAGCCATGAAAATCTTCTAATTCCATCGTCGTACGACCAAATAATTGACTAATTTCAAAATTTATATCAAAGGAAGTCAATCGTTCATTCCAGTAACCCATACTACCTTTTGGAATTCGAAAAGCAATCCGCCCAACTTGTCCACTCCCTACACGACCACGACTTGTTGTTGACCAAGGAAAAAAAGTGATTAATGTACCTGGCTCTGCTAAATCATTGCCGTAATATAAATGATAGGTTTCTGGCTCATCAAAATTGACTGTTTGTTTCACTAACCTCATTCTTAAAACTGTTTCATAAAATCTAACATTTTCTTTTGGATTCCCCACAATCGCTGAAATGTGGTGGATTCTTTTAATTGCTTCCATCCGTCATTCTCCTTATCTTTTTGTATTAAATGGTTTAATGGCTCCTTCAATATAATCACGTTTATTTTCTAAAAAGGGTGGTAAAGATAAGTGTTCACCTAATGTTTCATAAGGCTCATCTTCCATAAATCCAGGTTCATCTGTGGCTAATTCTACTAAAACGTGACCAATTCTGACGTAAAGTGATTCAAAATAAAATCGATTAACATAGCCTGAGTTCTGTAATCCTAATTCTTCAAATAATTTTTGCCAAACATTTAGTGATTCCCGATTTTTTATTCTAAAAGCAATATGATGAACTTCACCGTAACCTTGTCCACCATCTTTAGATGTTTGATCATCAACTAAAATAATTCGAGCGCCATTTCCGCCTTCGCCAACTTCCATTAAGTAACGATTGCCTTCTTGTGCAATTTCTTTGAATGAAAAGACATTTTCCATTAATGGTTTAAATTGATCCAAGTAACTTATCGTAATTTCGACTGTTCCTAAACCGTAAATGGCAAATTCGGCTGGGACAGGTCCCTCTTTCCAAGGAATTCCCGGTTTCATGCCTTCATTATTTTCGTCTGAAATCAACTGGTAACTTTGCTCATCTTCATCCCAAAATGATAAAACCTTCACACCAAAATCTTCAGTGATTTCTTCATGTTTCACGTCAAATTCTTCAAAACGCTTTTTATAATAAATTAAAGCTGCATCTGACGGTACTCTAAATCCTGATTTAGTAATCGCATTCGTTCCTTTAATTCCTTTTGGATTATTCGGAAAATCAAAGAAAGTCATGGTTGTACCAGGTGTTCCATAATCATCTGCATAGTAGGTATGGTAGGTTTGAATATCATCTTGATTAACCGTCTTTTTAACTAAACGCATCCCTAATATTTTGGTGAAAAAATCATAGTTCTTTTTAACATCACTTGTCATGGCTGTTACGTGGTGAATCCCTAATGGATGATCTTGTTTTCTCATCGTTATTTCCTCTTTTCTTTTATTGCTTATCTAAGGTTCTATTTAGTTTTGCTACTAATTTTAAAAGTTGTTCTAATTCTTGATCTGATAATCCTGAAAAATTATCACTAATTGTTTTAGCATGGACGGGGAATATTTCAGTCATTAACGCTCTTCCTTTATCTGAGAGAATGACATAAGTGATTCGTTTGTCGTCATTATTTATCATACGCTCAACATAGGCTTTTTTTTCAAGTTGATCGATCACGTAAGTCGTACTACTGCTCGCAATTAATATTTTTCCCTTAATTCCTTGTGTTGTTTGTTTTCCTTTATGAAAAAGTAATTCCATAACTGAAAACTCCGTCAAATTTAATTGATAACAGGTTACATCTTTTTTTACTATTTTTTCTAATTTACTACTGCTTCGCATTAATCCGATAAACGTCCCTAATGCCTGATCGGTTCGATTCATGGGAATCACTCCCTTATTTATCTCGAATTCGAGATATTAATTATAAAAAAAGAGAACTTAATCTCTTATCTTGTTTTCATCTTACAACATCACTTACTAAAAGTAAACTAATAAAGCTTATTTTTTGTAAGTGATCTTCTGCTCTTCTTTTTATTATGTTAAAACATACTGTTAGACTTATAAAAAAAGAACATTAAAATAGATTCATAAATAGCTAGTATCAAGAATATAACAGAGACTAAAAGAATACCTTGACCACCAAACAAGTGATAACTATAGATAGAAACAACTGCTCCACTTATAAAAGCAAAGACGACTCTTAAAAAATGTAAAAAATTAGCTTTGTCTTTTTCATCTTTTGTCTTGGCATACTCATATAAGTTAACTGCCATGCCTTTCAAGTTACCTGTTGTGAAGAGATTAGTGTAGGCTCGACCATCAATCTTGTCAAAGACAACCCACTGAATAGCCGCTGTAAAAGCAATCAGTATCGTCACTAATGTATGCTTATTATTAATAACAGGAATACTTATTAAAAAGAAAAAAGCTGCTTCATAATATAATACGAATAATCGCCAATAATGGATTTTTTTTTGATAAAAATAATCAATTAAATATTTAGCCAAGATAATACCGGCTAAAAAAGAGACTGTAGATAAAGTCTTTTTACCAACATTTGACCAGTCACCGTCAAATGCTTGAATGATTGCTAAGATAATATTTCCTGTTTGAGCTGAAGCAAAGACATCATAGTGAATATAGGTATAAGCATCTAATGCACCACCAATAAAAGTTAACAGCAGTCCGACAATTCTTGCTTCATGAAATTTATTTTTCATTTTATCACCAACGTTTAATTTATCTTTTCATTCTATCACAATTTTCATGAAAATAAATTCCTGGTTTCATTTAACCTCTTTTTATTTTTTTCCTTACCCATAAACTAATTAATAAAAAGATGCCACCTAAAAAAATTAACACGTAGGTATTTCTTTCTCCCGTTTTTGGTAATCTGCGTTCATTAATTGATACTTGGACTTTTTGAATAGTTTCTTTTTGGGCATTCGGCTCTGGCATTTTTTCAACTTCTTCTTGGTAATTTTCTTTTTGTTGTGGAACTAAATCACCTGTAATCATAAGCTGGCTTTCATTTGAATTGGCTATGGCATAATTTACTCCTCCTAATCCGATTAAAAAAATTAAGCAGCTGCTTAAAATTAAGTTTTTTTTTATTTTTCTCATGTGTCATCACCTCTGATAATTAACAAAAGAGCAGAAGAATTTTCCTCTACCCTTTTATTAATTAATTATTTTTATTTTTCATTACCTGATTTTGGTAATGCTTTAAATTCAAACACTACATTTGATTCTATATAGGCTTTTTCACCTAATTTAATTTTGTCACTAATTTCTCCTAAGAAGCCAAACTTAATGCTTTCTTTGGTATCGATGACTGCAAAATCTTTATTTGAATCAACTACTGAAGCTCCATCTTGTGCTAAAGTCACGATATTATCTTGGCTTGATTGAATTTGTAACACTGTTAAAGCCTCTAATGCCTTATCATCTGATTTTTCTTGATCGATCACATAGTTATTAACATTTACTTGAACATGACGGCCTGAATTGTTAGTCATTGCATAATCAGCTGATGAGGTAATGTTCTTACCATCATTCGTTCCAAAGACGACGGCTGTCGGAAATGTCACGTTGATCCATTTATCATCTCCTGGATCAATCGGCCCTTCTGGATCTGTATTATCAACTGCACCTAGACTCCCACGAACGTTCATCTCTCCTTTATTTTCACCGCTCACGTTTGTATTACCGTTAATATCCTGTGTTGTTTCCGCTAATACTGTTGCGCTCACTCCTACTGCCATTAAGCCTACTAAAGTTACACTCACTAATTTTTTATTCATCATATTTTTTTCCTTCTTTCTTATTGTCTGTTAGTTTATTTTTTTATTTCTTTAATCTTTTATTTTTCGTTACCTGATTTTGGTAATACTTTAAATTCAAACACCACATTTGATTCTACATAAGCTTTTTCACCTAATTTAATTTTGTCATTTATTTTTCCTGAAAATCCAAATTCAATACTTTCCTTGGTATCAATAACTGCAAAAGATTTATTCGAATCCACTACTGAAGCACCATTTTTAGCTAAAGTTACAGCTTTATCTTGGCTTGATTGAATTTGCAACTCTGTTAAAGCCTCTAGTGCTTGAGCATCTGATTTTTCCTGATCGATCACATAGTCATTTACATTTACTTGAACATGACGACCTGAATTATTGGTCATTGCATAATCCGCTGATGAGGTAATTGTCTTGCCATCATTTGTTCCAAAGACAACGGCTGTCGGGAATGTTACATTGATCCATTTATCACTATGTTCGTCGATCGGTCCTTCTGGGTCTGTATTATCAACTTCGCCTAGACTCCCACGAACGGTCATCTCTCCCTTATTTTCACCGCTTACGTTTGTTTTACCGTTAATATCTTGTGTTGTTTCCGCTAATGCGGTCGCACTCACTCCTACTGCCATTAATCCTACTAAAGTTGCGCTCACTAATTTTTTGTTCATCATATTTTTGCCCTCTTTCTTATTGTTTGTTAGTTTATTTTTTTCACACATTATACTGACTATTAACTTTTTACTTCAATTTCCATTTCTGCTGCTGTTTGTCCTTTATATTCTTTTGTTTTTGCATCATAAATGGAAACTTTTGCTGTGGCTGGATGTTTACCTTTAGATAAATTTTTACTTAAAGTTCCTTCTGTTATTTCATAGCCAGGTTGGATTGCTCCTGATTCATAAATCACATCACCACTTTCATCAACCACTTCCACAGAAATGGGGTAAGCGTTAGTTGCTTCATTTTTAATATAGATATTACCTTTACTTTTGCCGTCTGGAAAACTTGCTTCTGGTAATAAACTTAGCGTGAATTCTGATTCATCTACAGCTTTTTGAGCTGCTTTATCTAATTCTGCTTTAGACATTTTTTTTGCATCTTTACCATCTGGCAAGTATGAACCACCCATCAACATTCCATCGTTTGATTTGTTCATAAATTTATAAGTGATACCTCCGCCAATTAGTAGTAATAAAATAACTAAAATGATTCCCATACGACGTTTTTTTTGTTGCTCTGTTTTTTGTGTAACCGTCATTGTTGTTTTTCCCATATTTATATTTCTCCTCGATTTTTCTTTATTTTGTAGCTTTAAATTTAAAGCCCATTTGATACTTCACGTTAACACCTGTTTCTAGTGGTCCAAAGTATTGACCAGATAAATTAATATCAGTTGACGCTTCAGGTTCTAATTTTTTGATTGGCTGATTTTTAGTTTTTTCTGTCAAACTATTAATAACTATCTGTTGATCTGCCATTAAATTAAGTCGTGCGGTTAATTCTTGATTGGTTGGGTCTTTGTCTGTTTTTTTTAATAATTTAACGTCTGATGCTTCTTTTTTGAAATCACCCAGAATAACTTCTGTGGAAATTTCTTTTGAATTATTTTTTATTTTGTATGCTTTAGACGTAATTTCTGAACTATTATCTTCTGTTCCAAATAATAATTCTGTTGGGATCGTCATATCAATCATATTATCTGCAGATTTGTAGATGTATTGATATGTTATTGAATCTTTTGCCTCTGGTGGTTGCCCTTCTGTCGGCTTATCCTTACCTGGCTTTTTGTCTCCTAGTAACCATCCCTGGTAAACATAGAGTTCACTGTCTATAGTTAAATAATTATTCGGCTTAACTTGATAGGTTGTGTTAAAATCAAAATCAGTTTTTATTTCTTTTTGTAATTTTTTCCCTTTACTATTAAAAAACTGTTCTGTTACTTGTGGATTTACAACATATTCAACATCATATGTTGACATAAACTCGCCACCTGTATTTAATTTTTCATAAACATTCATCTTCGTTTGTTTTTTTCCACTTGTTTTAGTATCCACACTAGCAAATTCAAAACGATAATCTTCTGAATTTTTAATATGCTTAGGGATAACCATGGCATCTGCCGCATGTGTATTCATTTCTTCTTTTGTTGTTCCTTGATTAACTGAAATTAGTTTGGGATTAATTTCTAGTTGATTCAGTTGCATTAGGCGATAACCTTCCCTAGTCATCTCATAATAAGCTAAATCATATCCTTCAGTTTCTTTAACTAATTTTTCATCTCTAGAGGTCCACGTTTTAGCACCCATTTCGCTAGCATTAGCTGAGTTATACTTATTTACTTTGTAGCCCAGGACATCTCCATATTGAAAATTTTGTGTTTCTAATTCTTTGTTCCATTTATTCATTGTTTTGTCTGGTGCCTGACCAACGCTCTCATAACCTGATGATATTAACGCTTCATTTGTATTACCACGATAAACATATAAAAATGGTCGACTACTTAAATTAGCCGTTGAAAGTCCACTTCCTTCATTTGCTACTAGATATGGTTTTCCTTGGTTATCTAGTAAACTGACAGAGGCATCAATTTTGTCATCAGCACTTTTTGTTACTACTGAATGATTCCAAGTAATTGACGTTTCTGTAGACTCGATAATCGACCGGTTATCCTCTTTTAATTCAACTTTTATTTTCGTTGGTTGCTTCCCCACAACCTGTGTGTTTACTGGATCGACAAAACTAACTTTGTATTCTGATGCAGAAAGTTGCTGCTCCCCAACAGCGACACTTTTTACATAATCTTCTGGTTTTACAAATTCTGACTTTGTTCCTACTGGTAAACTAGCAGATTGAAGCGTAAGTTTTATTGGTTCTTCTGCTTTTTTTAGTACTTCATATTCAACCGTATACGTCGTCATAAATTCTCCACCAGTTATTAATTTCTCATAGACATTCATCTTTGTTTCTTTTTTGCCTGGTGTACTTGTATCTACACTGTCATACTCAAATCTAAAGTTATTTTTATCTTTAATATCATCTGGAAAATTGAATTGATCGATAGCTGTTTTATTCATTTCTTCTTTTGTTGTTTCTTGTTCGAATTCTGGAATATTTTTTTTTACTTCTAATTGATTCAACTCCAGCAAGTGATACCCATCAGGTGTAATTTCATAATAGGCATGAGAATATCCTGCTGTTTCTTTTTTTAATGTATCATTATCTCTTGAAGCGTAAGTTGCCTCTCCATTATAATTTTCACCAGATTTTAGAACACTTTGTCTTAATACATCCCCGTATTCTATGTTATTTTTATTGATCTGGGGCATCCACTTTTCAATTGTTTGCGATGGATACGCTGCTCCTTCACTTTTTAATTTTAGAAGTTCATTGTTACTATTTTTTCTAAGAAAATCTACTTCAACTATCGAACTAATTCGGCCATTAGAACTGTCTCTAATTTCACCACTACTCATACCGAAATATGGTTTACCATCCTCTTCCAGTAAACTAATAGCTGTTGCGATGCTATCGTTATCAGAAGCGCCATCACGACTAATAACGGTATGCTCCCAAGGTATAATATAGTCTGTCTTAACAATCGTAGAAACTGCTTCATTATCTACAAGACTAACCTTAATTTCTACTTCTTCCTCAGCTACATAATAAGCATGTGGTTCTTCAATAAATTCAACAATATAGGCATCCTTATCTAGTTCTTCACCTTCATAATTAACAGAGGTTACCCATTTTTTTGCATCTATTAACTCTGTTTTAGTTCCTAATGGAACGTGAATTGGCTCAATTTCTACTTTTAAAGATTGTTTTTCTACATTAAATGGCACGTTATAGATTTGTTCTACCACTTTATTATCCGTATATTCTGACTGTTCTCGAACCATTACTTTTCCCTCACTACGCCCCACTTTTTCTCGATTGGGGTATTCGGTAAAGCCAACAACCTTAACACCTTCTGGAATATCCACAAAAGATTTTAAAATATTTTTATCTAATTCGTCATCTTTTGTTGTGGTTGAAATAGTTTGTTCGACGACTTCTAAAGGTGTTGATAAAATAGGCACATAGCCATTTTTAGTTACTTGATAAACAACGTAACCATCTTCATTAGCAAAGTTTTCAATTTTAGTTGAATCCCGATTAGAGGTGTATAAATTATTTGCTTTAGGATTTGCACACCATACCCTTACCAAATCACCGTCGTAAACACTTAAATCTCGCCACTGATTTAAAACAGATTCTTTACTATCGTTTCCTTTAGCCGTTATTGATGTAATTAATGGTGTCTCTTCATTTATTAAAAGCGTGCCTTTACTTGGTCTGAAAACTTCAATTGAATAATAATCCTTCTTTTTATAATCTTCATGAATCAGATCTCTACCACTACCATTAGCAAGGCTTCCAGTGAGTTTATATGAAGAACTTTGATTTTCTGTATGAAGTGTATAGGCCCCTGATTTTTTGTTACTATCTCCCGATTCAAAAACAATACTATTACCATAATTCACAGAATAAGTGGCATAATCACTTTTTTGCCCATTATAATCATTAGCACGAACATTGACTAACATATCGTGAGATACATTTTTACTGAGCATTTTTGTGTTTGGCTGAGTAGCAAATTCAACTCCATAATCTTGCTTGCCTACGATTTTACCGTCTATTGTCACCGTCGCCGCGTCCCTAAATCTTTTTTCTCTAATATCTTTAGGACTACCTAACGGAAACCATAAATCCGAAACAGAAAAATCAACTGTTGCTCTATCATTTCGTTCAGTTTTTTGCTCTTCTACTTCAGTCACTTTTTCTTTTGGGTTATCGTCAGTCATTTCTCTTACATTTACGTCAACCAACTCTTCTTCTTTTTTAACCTCTTCTATGACTTCTTCTTGCTCAATCTCT
The DNA here is from genome assembly GCA_963517295.1 of uncultured Vagococcus sp. Taxonomy (GTDB): domain Bacteria; phylum Bacillota; class Bacilli; order Lactobacillales; family Vagococcaceae; genus Vagococcus. The sequence continues at coordinate 10,637 of CAUQFM010000020.1, read as the reverse complement.
TCATCTATATTCTCTTCTTTTGTTATATCCTCTTGCTGAATTTCTTTATTTTCGATTATCACTTCTTGCTTTTCCTCTATCTCATCTGAATTTTCAATAGATGTAGCTAGTGTTGAAATACCTAGACTTAATTGAGATGCTAGTAACATGATTGTTATTAATAGTGTTATTTTTTTGTTTTTCATTTTCCCACCTGCCTTTCAACTTGTTCTCTTCTTGATAAATAAAGTATACTGTGAAATTCGTCTTTATTTTTATCTGTTTTTGTCGTTTAAAAAGACATTTTATATCAAAAAAACAAAATAGCATCTTTAATTGAACAAATGTCTTTAGTATAATAAAAAAAGCATTAGCCATAACTTATTCGTTATGGCTAATGCTTTTTTATTAATTTATCTTAATGTTTTAAAGGCTTCTGACCAAGAAATTAGTTCATCTAACATATCATTAACCCCTGCTTCCATGTGTTCACCTGGTTTGAATGTACTAAAGTTCTCAAAATCTGTAAATAAGTTAAAGGCTGGATTCGTCCGGACGGTTGCTACTTTTTGTTCAGCTAGAACTAATCTTAATTGTTCACTGGCACGAACGCCACCTGCTGACCCATAACTCACAATTCCAGCCGCTTTATTGAACCATTCCTCACGAGCACTATCTATCGCATTTTTTAAAGATGCTGAGAAGCCGTGATTGTATTCTTGAGCAATAATAATGTAACCATCTAATTCATCTATTTTTTCGTTCCATTTAGGATTAGCTTCACCCGTTCCTAAAAATGGCAAGTTAAACTCTTTTACATCCACAATTTCAAAATCGTGTTCTCTTTTCGATGCGATTTTTTGAATATACGTTCCAACTTGTGGACTTACGCGACCTTCTCTTGTACTTCCTAATATAATTCCAAATTTCATAATAATTTCCTCCTATATAATAGTTTTCTATTTTGTCATGTTTTTAAAAGCATCTGCCCAAATTAATAATTCATCTAGCATATCATTTACACCAGGCTCCATATGCTCACCTGGTTTGAATGTACTAAAATTTTCAAAATCCGTAAATAAATTAAAAGCAGGATTAGTTCTTACATCCGCAATTTTTTGTTCAGCTAAAACTAATCTTAATTGTTCACTGGCACGAATTCCACCAGCTGATCCGTAACTCACAATCCCAGCTGCTTTATTGAACCACTCTTCACGAGCACTATCAACCGCATTTTTTAATGATGCTGACATGCCGTGATTGTATTCTTGAACGATGAAAATGAATCCATCCATCTCTGAAATTTTAGCATTCCACTTTGGATTAGCTTCGCCTTCACCCATAAATGGTAAATTATAATCTGCAATATCAATAATTTCAAATTGACGATTAGTGTGTTCCTTGGCTAATTTTAAAATATATTCTGCAACTTGTGGGCTCACACGACCTTCTCTCGTACTCCCTACAATAATGCCAAATTTATCTGCTTGTTTTTTCTCTTCTTTTATTTTAACTTCTTTAATCACTTCTTTTATAACAATCTCTGGTTCTTTCTTTTTAAATAATCCCATTTGTTTTTCCCCTTTACTCTTGTTGATAATATTACTATAACTTTTTACTTTTAGTTAGTCAAAACAAAAGGCTTACTTTTTGTAAGCTTTTTGTTTTAAAAAAAGCCATAACCTAAATTTTCACATTCAAGTCATAGCTTATTAAAAATTTTTAATCTACATCTACGAATTTCCATTGGTCTTTATTTTATCAGAACTAAATTCTATTCGATTGCTCTAAAACGTTCCACTTTCATTTTTAACTGATATTTTTTTCTTAAATCAGAAATTTTAGTCATCATCTCTGTTTTATGATGAACGTCTAATGCTTCTTGATTTTCCCAACTATCAATTAATAAGACCGACTCAGAATCCTCTACTGGATAATAATACTCATAGTTTATATTACCTGATTCTGCTCTGATTGCTTCAACGATACCGTTTTTCATCATTTCTTCTGCAAATTTTCTAGCATTGCCGTTTTTGCCTGTATACGTAATATTGATTACTAAACTCATAGTTATCATTTCCTTTCTGACGTTTAAGTTGCCTTTATCATATCATGATTGGTACGCGAAAGAAGAGGTTGTGACAAAAATAAGTCACAACCTCTTCTTTACTAAAAAACGGTATCATATAAGTAGCTTCGGCGAAAATCACAAAAATTTGAGAAACAATTTTCGTGATTTCCTTCTTATTTATTGAAGCTGAACACTTCTATAACAACCTCTTTATCTATTTTACTGCTTGACTAACACTTTCTGCTACAACTTTTGCGACACCTTCTTGGAATGGATCTGGAATGATGTTAGTTGTTGATAATTCTTCATCAGAAATCAAACTAGCAATGCCTTTAGCTGCAGCAATTTGCATTTCAATCGTAATATCACGGGCATGTGAATCCAATGCTCCTCTGAAAATACCAGGGAATGCTAAGACATTGTTGATTTGGTTAGGAAAATCACTACGTCCAGTTCCTACAACATAAGCACCAGCTGCTAATGCTTCGTCAGGGAAAATTTCTGGTACTGGATTTGCCATAGCAAAAATGACTGGTTTTTCTGTCATTTCTTTAATCCACTCTGGTTTTAGAACGCCTGGCGCTGAAACTCCAACAAATACGTCTGCTCCTTTAAGGGCATCTTTAAGTGTCCCTTCACGCATTTCTCTGTTAGTTAATTTAGAAATATCTGCATGATGTGGTGCTAAATCAGCAATTTGTGATTCGGAAATGATACCAAAACGGTCAACCACTGTCACATTTTTAACGCCTGCTGCTAAGAATTTACGTGTCACTGAAAGACCAGCTGATCCTCCACCATTCACAACCACATTAACTTCATCAATTGATTTACCAATTAATTTTAGTGAGTTATAAAGAGCTGCTAAAACAACGATGGCTGTTCCATGTTGATCATCGTGGAACACGGGAATATCTAATTCTTCTATTAAACGTCTTTCGATTTCAAAACAACGTGGGGCACTAATATCTTCTAAATTAATCCCACCAAATGTTGGAGCAATCATTTTAACGGTTTGGATAATTTCTTCCGTGTCTTTTGTATCTAAAACGATAGGCACTGAATCCACATTAGCGAAACGTTTGAATAACGCTGCTTTTCCTTCCATTACAGGCATTGCTGCTTCTGGACCAATATCACCTAAACCAAGGACTGCTGTTCCATCACTAATAACAGCGACAGTATTTTTCTTAGTAGTTAATTCGTAAGCTAATTTTTTATCCTCTGCAATGGCTGAAGACACCGCCGCAACTCCTGGTGTATACGCAATACTTAAATCTTCTCTATTATCGATTCTAACTTTTGACTCCACCGATAATTTACCACCGTTTGCTCTTGCTTGATCGATTGCTAATTCTTTTACATCTTTCTTTGTCATAATTATTTCCTCCTATAGTTATATTTAGAAAATTATTCTTAAAATAGCTGTCATTGTAATAACCGTAATAGCACCACCCAAACGAGTTGCTACTTGGGCAAACGGCATTAAATTCATACGGTTTGTTGTACTAAGAATCGCCACGTCACCTGTTCCGCCCATACCACTTTGACAAGCTGAGATGATTGCTGCTTCAACTGGATACATATTCATGAAACGAGAAACGAAGAATCCTGTTGTGATAACTGTTAACACAGTACTGATTACCACTAAGAAATATTGCCATGTTAAAACACCTACAACATCTTTTAATGGGATATATAATAATCCTAAACCTGCCATTAATGGGAAGGTAAAATTACCTGCAATAAATTTGTATAATTGTTTAGAGCCACGTTGTGTTTCTTCTGGCACAACATTAACATATTTTAACAATGCCGCTACAAGAATCATCAAGACAGGACCAGGGAAACCTGTTAAGTATTGTAATAAGCCCCCAATAATGAATAACGTACATGCTGTCAAAACACCTGCACCCATTAATTTTACATCAATTGGTGTTTTATCTTCTTCTAAAGCATCACTTAAATCATCTTCATCTGCAACTTTTACTAATTGGCCTTTACCTGATAAGTGAGGTTTTTTCTCACCTAAACGGCTGATAAACGCTGAACAGCCAATTGCAAAGAAGTTACCTATGATTGTTGCTGGAATTAACTGACCTACTAACTGTTCACTACCCATACCGGTAATCTGACTATAACCTAAGGATAATGGTAGTATTCCTTCTCCGATACCACCGGCTAAAACTGGTGTCACGATAAAGAATAAAACGTGCTTCCATTCCATACCAAGTGCGACACCTACAAGTGTTCCAACTCCCATTGCTAAAACCATACCGATTAACATTGGGATAATCATTTTCATTAATCCTTGAACCAAGATTTTACGGTTCATACCTAAGATACTACCACAAACTAGACAGGCAATATAAAAGTATAAGAAGTTTGCTTGTTTCATTAACATGTCTGCTGATTTTAAGACATTGTCATTCACTAAGTTAAAGAATACTAGGATCGAAGGGACCAATAATGACATAATAGCTGGACCACCGAAATTTTTTAAATAAGGAATATTTGCTCCTAACGTTCCTAGAAACCAACCCATTGTTAAGATAACAGCAAAGCCACCTAACATGTTGACTGGTAATTGTTCTAAATAGGCTGTTAATAGAATAACTGAAGATAATACAATATATACTGGTAGTGGAACAGAACCGACTTGGAACGTCTTCCACCCTTTTTTCTCATTTGTTTCCATTTATTTTCCTCCTTTGTCTTTACACCCTTACTATATTGGAAGCGCTTTTCTAAATATACTTTATTTAATTAATTTAAGTTAATACAACTAATTAAATTAACAAATGAAATGCTATAATATATAGGAAAAGAGGAATGTCTTGTGAAAAAAAAGTTCAGTTTATGGACCTTACTGTCATTGGCTTTTGTAACTACTCTAATTTTATCTATTTCTGTTTCTTATTTACTTGTTATTAAGAATGCTGCTAAAAGAGTGAAAAATAATGAAGAAAAATTACTCCTCGCTACTGGTAAACAACTTGCTAATGATCCTCTAGTCCTTAGCCACCTTAAAAAAAATGAAACCAGTTTAGAGCTACAAAATCACACGAATCAACTCGCTAAAAATTATCAGCTAGATTTCATTGTCGTCATGGATATGGATGCTATTCGCTTAACTCACCCTGACAAAAGTAAAATTGGCAAGCATTTTAAAGGTGGCGATGAAACGATTTCGCTTAAAGGAGAGAAACACATTTCGATTAATGAAGGAACTTTAGGTCAATCCCTACGTGTTTTTGTGCCTGTTTTTTCTGAGGATAAACAACTCGGTGTCATTGCTCTTGGGGTCAAAATGACTTCGTTAACGACTATGATTCAACAATCCCAAAAAGACTACCAAATTTCTTTAATCGTTAGTTTGGTACTTAGTTTAATTGTCGCTTTTTGTTTATCCCTTTATCTAAAGAGAATCTTACTGAATTTAGAACCTCGGGAAATTGCTTCCTTATTAGAGGAAAGAAATGCTATGCTAGAAGAAACTAAAGATGCCGTCATCGTGATTGACTTAAACAAGCAAGTTCTTTTGGCAAACGCCCAAGCACAGACTTTGTATCAATATACTACTGAGCAAACTAATTTAATCGGAAAATCTATTCAAGAACTACTTTATTATTTTGAACAAATTGATTTGGATAAAAAAGTCGAACAACTCTATCAACAACATGGACAAGACTACTTATTCTCAGCAGCTCCGATTGTGGTACGAGAACAAAAAACAGGGTATGTTATTTTCTTAAGAAACGCCACAGAAGCTTTATTTGTGACAGACCAACTAGCGAATACAACTGCTTATGCTTCAGCGCTTCAAAGTCAGTCCCATGAATTTATGAATAAACTCCATGTTATTTTCGGATTGGTGGATTTAGAAGCTTACGAGGAATTAGGTGTGTATTTAGAAGAATTACTGACACCAGAACAAGAATTTTCAAGATATGTGGCACTGTTAGTAAAAGATCCCATGATGGCAAGTTTTTTAATTGGGGAACGTCAAAAATTTTCTGAAATCAAAACACATTTACAAATTGAAATCTTTCCAGAAATCCCTTTAAATAATAGTGACGAACGCACTCAGCTCATTACTATCTATCGTTATATTCACTATGCTTTCTTACAAAGAAAATTACCTGATGATTTACAGTTATCACTAGAATGGCAAGACGATGTTCTGACTTCAACTTATTCATTTAAAGAACAACTTTTCTCAAGTGAAGATTGGGAAAAAATCCAAGAAACCTTACAATCTTTTTACTTTAAACAACTCATTCAAGATTGCCACAGTGAACTTCATTTTACAGACCAAACATTAATGTTTAGCGTAGACTACTCTAAGGAGGAATAATTGTGACTCACATTTTAATTATCGAAGACGATCCAATGGTGCAATTTATTCATAATAATTATTTAAAAAAAGTGAACCCTACTTTTCAAATTTCCATGTCTTCAACGATTGCTGAAAGCCAAATCATTCTTAATGAGGAGGCTATTGATTTGATTCTTCTTGATATCCACTTGGAAGATGGGAATGGATTACAACTTTTAAGTGATTTAAGAAAAGAAAAACGAGATATCGACGTCATTTTGATTACCGCCTCTAAAGAAGCGATTTTGGTGAAAGAAAGTTTACACCTCGGGGTTTTAGATTACTTGATTAAACCTTTTACCTTTGACCGATTTGAAAAAAGTTTGAATCTATATCAGAAAAAAATTGCTCAATTAGGACAACAAGAGATGGATCAAGATCAAATCGACGCCTTTCTTCAACCGAAATATACAGATGAATCTTCTGATGAAGAATTAGAAAAAGGACTCACTCATGAGACTTTAGCTTTTGTGATTAAAACAATCAAACAAATGGATAAGCCTTTTACCATTCAAGAATTAACTAAGGAAGCGAAATTATCTCACGTCTCGATTCGGAAGTATGTGTCATATCTGGAAAAGAAAGAACAGCTAAAAAGTGAGAATATTTATTTGAAAGTTGGGAGACCTTATAAGGTTTATGTTTGGGGGTAGGGTGAAATTCTATTAATAGTAAAAAAGAATCCCTGTACATAAGGATTTTTTTTGTATTCAGTCAATTATTTAAATATTATTACTCTAAATAAAAATGATTCCTTAAACTTGTCCTCACTTCTTCTAGAGTCGTTTTAATACTGCTTCCTACTTTTATCGTTTCTTCATCCGTATAATTAGCTTCTAGATTATTGATAAAAAGAGCTATATCATTTAGAATCATTGGAAATGCTTCTAAATCACATTTATTATCCGGATGAATAAATTCTAAAACTCTAATCACATCTTTTTTGTGTTTATCAATATTTTTTGAAGATATTTTGTTGTCGTTTTTCTTCTTTTCAAGTAGATCATTATAAGCTTTAGCTTTTAATACAATTAGCCCTAATTCTGTCACGCTGTTAACATTTTGAATGACCTTACATTGACTTAAAATAAAATTGTAATAAACCTCATCCATAATAATGCTCGACAGACTTTGGACATCATCATCTACATGTAATGGCGTGAACCTCTCTTTGCGACCATTCATAAATTCTGGAGAATTAGAAAAAAATTCTAATTGTTCAGGATATTCATTCTTATTTTGAGGATTAATAAATCGGTAATATTGAGGAACTCCTTCCTTAGACTGGAATACATCGTATCCGCCCTCATCTATGTACTCCCAGATTTTTTCAAACAGTTCCTTATTTCCTTCTGTTTCTTTGACCAATAAAACAATATCATAATCTCTTGTTCCTCTAATTTCTTCAAAATCAGAGTCTAATGATAAGAGCATTAAGGCTGTCCCACCTATAAACACATACTTCGTTGATAAATTTTCTTGACTGGCATTAAACTTCTGGGAAAATTTTTTTATTATCTGCTCATTTATCTTCATTTAAGTACCTCTCTATCATGTTTTCTAATTCTTGTGACAATCTATAGTCATCGTCTTCTTGGTTTAGTGAATTCTCTAATATTTTGTACAAAGAAATAGCATCAATATTATTGAATCGATCCTTTACTAGATTAGGATCATAGGTCCATTCTTCAATACTTACTATAGGATTGGACTTAGCTAATAATTCAATTTCATTTTTTCTAGAAAATATAATCATGTCATTTTCATTCAATTCAGATTCCAATTCTCTGAATTTATTTTTTTCCAAAGCATAATGCTCAATATTGTCCTCAGAATATAATGTTAATTGAGAGAGGGCTGATTCGGAAGATATCACTTCTTGTTTTAACATTTTCATTACAATTTTATTTTTTTCTATGTATACTTTCTTTCTGATTGGTGAGCTTAGGTAGTCTATCACTTTAGAAAATATTTCTTCTCGATTCATCATACTTTTATATTCTAAATTGCGAGTGTACCCCGATCTCTCTAGTATTTCTAAGTGTTCTAATTTTTTTAACGTTTTTTGGATAATTGATTTTGATAGATTTAATCTTGTTTCCAAATTTTTTTGGGTAATTTTTTTATTTATATTAGCTATTACATAACAAATAATCAACTGCTCAGAGGGTGTAAAACTTCTTTCGATTTCTAATTTAGAATGTAATTCTAAATACATAAAAGGTAAAAACAGCGATTGATCTCTTTCAGAATAGTACGGTATATTATTTTGGATTAACAGCCGCTGGGACGCTTCTTCTAAGCTAGAAAAAATTAGCACATAATTATGTTCATCAACTTTTCCACCTCTCAATTCAAGAATATTTGAGATTTGTTTTTTCAAAAAATTTATATCCGTAAAATTATTATTCTTAATCTCTAAAATTGTAATCTCTAGAGATTTTTCCGAATCGTTAATAATCAATTGAGCAGTATATAAATTAAAATTATTTACATAAAATTTGGGTAATTTGTATAAATCTTCCGTTATATTTTTAATATACTCCAAATCTCCTATTCTTTTTTTAAAAAAATATTTAAATTTTTCTACAAGCATCTTCACAGTCGACATCCCCCTCTATTACAATATTTACAGACTATTGTGGTTTTATTTTATACCATAAAATAATTTGACAATATTTTATATTATAAAATAAAACCAGAATAAGCTTAGATCGTTGATATAATCATATCATATCTCTATTTTAATTTGAATTTTTATCCTTTAACCTAGTTCATGACCTCTTTTTCCACACTTCATGATACTTCCTACAAAATCCCATTATTTTTTATTACAATAAAGCAACAAAATAGTAAGAGGTGATTTTCTCATGAAAGCAACATACAAAAATAAAATCGTAGATGTTTGGGAAATTAGTCGAACAGGCGAGCAACCTGACTGGGTGGAAGAAGCATTTAAAAAGAATTACCTGTATTGGTCAGACAATCGCCTTCGTATTTTAATGGCCGCATTAAACCCGTCCATCCTTCACAACTTAAAAACAGGAACAGTTGGGACAGTAGTTGGCAATTTTGGCGGTTACGCTATGTATGCTATGGGATATGAGGGCGATTTTTTAGATTCGACCAATCACCTATTAATTTCTAGTAAAAAATTTGCCAAACATTATACAGTGATCAAGTAAAAAGGAGGCTAAAATATGAATCAAAAACACAGTGTTCAAGCTTGGTTATCTTACGAAAAACAAAGCACAATTGCCTTAGTTACCGTAACTGGACTTATCATTGGTGATATCATTAATGATTTTGTTATACAGTTTATTGATAGTTTTATTCTTCATACGATTATTGGACTTTCGACGATTTATTTAACTTGGCACGCTTATCCTTATTTCGCTAGATTTATGAAAAAAAATAAAAATAATCCATCAGATAAACTAGATAGTTAGCGTTATCTGATGGGTTATTTCTCAGTAAAAAAATAAGTTTAGTTTTTGATATAGCAATTAAATGCCTCATTTTTTGGGATTGATATTCCGACAACGGCACATTATCTTTGTGTATAGCTATTGAAATATCAGTAGTCATTTGATTTAAAATAAAAATTTCTGAATGATTTGAATTAGCCAACACTTCTTTATAATGCATTAAGATTAGTTTTAATGCTTCATTTTTTTGGCTATGATTCACATCAATTAACAATTCTACAATAAGAAACAGTGCTTGTTCCATACGATTATTGTCGTTTATAAACCAATTTAGTCCGTCCATTCTTTTATCCCTCACAATCACTTATTAAGTAATAAGATATCATTTATTTATTTTTTTAGGTTTTAAACATCTTGAAATAGTCATTTATAACTCTCTAACTTGATATCAATTCAAAAAAATAGCGATAAGATTATTAATAAGGTGAATGCATGTAGGAATCACTAGGTTATTGGTTTTAATATATGATGAAGAAAACAGGACACCACTAATAAAAAAACCTAAAAAAAGATAGCTATTTTCTGGAGAATGAATTATTGAAAATAATAATGAACTAATCACTATATAACAATATTTATTAGATATTAGTTGCCTCATTAACCCTCTAAAGACAATTTCTTCTAATATTGGTGCTATAATAACCACACCTAGTATCAATAAAAAACAGAGTAATATTCTATAGTTCCATCATCATTGCTGACTTTTGATAAACTAGCAGCA
>CAUQFM010000019.1:0-23936 GCA_963517295.1 uncultured Vagococcus sp. | reverse complement strand
ATAACCTCCTATTTTTTTTCCTTTTATAGTATTCAAAGTGGTATAATGAAAGCGAATAAAAAAACAGAGGTGAAGAAGAATGGAATTTAAAAAAACATATCAACAATGGAATGAATTTGATGATATAGATGAACTTGTTAAGAAAAGCCTATCAGAAATGAAAACAGATGAAGCAAAAATGAAAGATGCATTTTATGCGCCTTTAGAATTTGGTACAGCAGGAATGCGTGGTATTATTGGAGCCGGAATTAACCGCATGAATGTTTATACAGTAAGGCAAGCGACAGATGGATTAGGTCAATTTATCGAAAATTTAGGAGGATCTGAAAAAGAACGTGGCGTAGCGATTGCCTATGATTCAAGACACCAATCACCTGAATTTGCGATGGCAGCAGCAGAAACTCTAGCTTCTCGTGGTATTGCTTCTTATGTCTTTGAAAGTTTACGTCCAACACCAGAATTATCATTTGCTGTCAGACATTTTAATTGTGTTGCAGGAATTATGATTACAGCTAGTCATAACCCAGCAGCCTATAATGGTTTTAAAGTATACGGAGAAGATGGTGGACAAATGCCACCTCAAGATGCGGATGCAGTGACATCTTTTGTTCGCTCAATCAAAAATCCACTAGAAATTAATTTCTTACTTCAAGAAGAAGCAGGCGATTTAATTACAATAATTGGTGAAGAAGTAGATGCTGCTTATTTAGAAAATATTAAGTCAGTTAGTGTTAATCATGATTTGATTAAAAGAACAGGTAAAGATTTAAAATTAATTTTCACACCACTTCACGGAACAGGAAAAATGTTAGGTGAACGTGCGTTAAAACAAGCTGGCTTTGAAAGCTTCCAATTAGTACCAGAGCAAGCGATTGCTGACCCAGATTTCTCAACAGTTGCTTCTCCAAATCCTGAAGAACATTCAGCATTTGAGTATGCGATTAAACTAGGTGAAAAAGAGAATGCAGAACTTTTAGTAGCGACAGATCCTGATGCTGACCGTTTAGGAGCTGCTGTAAAAAATGCTGACGGTAGTTATGAAGTATTAACAGGGAATCAACTAGGTAGTTTGATGGTTCACTATTTACTACAAGCGCAGAAAGAGCAAGGAACTTTATCAGAAAAAGCAGTTGTGTTAAAATCAATTGTATCAAGTGAATTATCAACAGCTATTTGTGAAAAGTTCGATGTGAAAATGGTTAATGTCTTGACTGGTTTCAAATTTATTGCTGAAAAGATTAAAGAATATGAAGAAGATAATTCTCAATCCTTTGTTTTTGGTTTTGAAGAAAGTTACGGTTATTTAGTTCAACCGTTTGTTAGAGATAAAGATGCGATTCAAGCCTTACTGTTACTTGCAGAAATTGCAGCTTTCTATAAGGAAAAAAATAAAACATTAGCAGATGCGATGGAAGATATCTATCAAGAGTTTGGTTATTTTGAAGAAAAAACAATTTCGGTAACGATGAGTGGTATCGAAGGTGTTGAAAAAATCAAACAACTAATGAAAGATGTCCGTAGTAATATTCCAGTAGATTTTGCAGGTATTAAGGTAAATTATTACGAAGACTATCAATCTCAAGTTAGAATCTATGCCTCTAAAAAAGAAGAAACGATTGATTTGCCACCAGCAGATGTCTTAAAATTCTTTTTAGAAGATGGTAGTTGGATCGCTATTAGACCTTCTGGAACTGAACCTAAAATCAAATTCTACTTAGGTGTTAAAGGAGAAAATCAAACAGACACTAATCAAAAAATAGACGCATTCGAACAAGCTGTTAATCAATTTATTGACTAACTACTGTAACTTTATGAAGGTGGAGATGGATTAATGATGTTTGAAGGCATAACAGATGAGAATATATTAAGTGTGAGTAAATTTTATAAAAGTATTAGTGACCCAACAAGGTTAAAAATTTTACTAGCTCTTTCTGAAGAAGAATTGAACGTGACATCTATTACTAATAAATTAGGAATGGAGCAGTCGGCAATCTCTCATCAATTAAAATTACTAAGAGAAAATTACTTAGTAAAGTCTAGAAAAGAAGGAAAGACAGTTGTTTATTCTTTAGACGATCATCATGTAACAGAAATTTTATCTGAAACTTTCTTACACTTGAGTCATATCAAAGAATAATATTAGAAGAGGAAAAGACAATAATTTGGTTAGTTTTGTCTTTCCTCTTTTTTTTATGCATAAAATTCGTTATAATTAATAAAAGATGAGAGAAAAATGAGTGTGTTTTAATAACATAGGAGTGATAAAATGACTAAAAAGGTTAAAGTAGGTATTCTGGGGTTAGGAACTGTAGGTTCAGCTATACCATTTTTATTAAAAGAACAACAAGATAAGATAAAAAGAATGACTAACATTTCAATTGAAATAGAAAAAGTTTTTGTGAGGAATCTAGCAAGCAAAAAAAAGGTAGCAGATAAATTCAACTTGAATTTAACAACCAATATTATGGATGTCTTAGAAAATGAGGATATTCAAATCATTATAGAAGTAATGGGTGGAACAGAATTAGCGAAAGAAAGTATTATCACCGCTTTAAAAAATAAGAAACATGTGATTACCGCTAATAAAGATTTAATGGCACAATATGGGGCAGAATTAGAAAAAATCGCGCAAGAAAATAAATGTTGCTTGTACTATGAAGCGGCTGTTGCAGGTGGCATACCGATTTTAAGAACAGTTTCTAATAATTATAAAGCGGATAAAATTACTAGTGTGTACGGGATTGTCAATGGTACAACTAACTATATGCTAACTCAAATGGCTAAACAAAACTGGACATACAATGAAGCATTGACTGAAGCTCAAAAATTAGGATTTGCTGAATCAGACCCAACAAATGATGTAGAAGGAATCGACGCAGCTTATAAAATGATGATTTTAACAAAATTTTGTTTTGGTATGGGGCTTGATATGGGACAAGTATCTACTCAAGGAATTACAAAAATTACTTTAAGAGATATTCAATTAGCAGATTCCCTAGGTTATCAAATAAAATTATTAGGTTCTAGTAAATTGATTAATAGAGGAATAACAACCGAAGTGTCACCTGTATTAGTACCAAATAATCATCCTTTAGCCAGTGTGGAAAATGAAATGAATGCAGTCTTTATTAATAGTATTGGTATGGGAGAGGCTATGTATTATGGGGCAGGAGCAGGTGCTAATCCGACAGCAACTAGTATTTTAAGTGACTTACTTTCAATCATTGATTTAATCGATAAGGCAGAAAATGTATTACCATTCAGCTCATTTTCTGAAGAATTAATTTTAGCCGATGAAATTGAAGTTATGTCGAAATATTTCTTGATTTTTGAAGTAGACGATCTAGAAAAAAATAGAGGTGAGGTTAAAATGTTTATTGATAAAATATGTTCTAACCTTGGTCATGTTCAATCTCGAGTTACTAAAGAAAAAAGATTAGAATGTTCAATATTAACCGGTGAACTGAATAATAAACAGTTATTAGAGCTGCTAGAAAGTATTAATAAAAAATACAAGATAAATGACCAAGTAAGTTATAAAGTTATGTAAAGGAGTGAGTTTATGAGAATTATTGTACCCGCAACAACGGCTAATTTAGGCCCTGGTTTTGATTCATTTGGATTAGCGTTGTCTATGTATTTAGAGTTAGAGGTGATTGGTAAAAGTAATCGGTGGTATGTTGAACATGAGTTGGATGATTTAGCAACTGATGAAAAAAATCTTATTGTAAAAACAGCTCTTGAAGTCTGTCCAAATTTAGAACCACATCATGTGAAAATGACAACAGAAATTCCTTTAGCAAGAGGTTTAGGAAGTAGTTCTTCAGCAATAGTAGCGGGCATTGAATTAGCTAACCAATTAGGGGGCTTAGCATTAACTAAAAAAGAAAAATTAAAGATTGCCTCTAAAATAGAGGGTCATCCAGATAATGTAGCACCGGCTATTTTGGGAAGCTTTGTGGCAGCAAGTCAATTAGAAGAAGACGTTTATTATACAAGACATGCTTTTCCAGAATGCGGTATTATTACAGTTATTCCTGACTATCAATTATTGACAACGGTTAGCCGAAATGTTTTACCTGACAGATTGACACATGAGTACGCTGTAGAGGCTAGTAGTATCTCAAATATCGTCCTTAGTTCACTGATCACTGGAGATTTAAAACAAGCGAGTGTCTTGATGGAACAAGATAAGTGGCATGAACCATTCAGAAATGCCTTAGTTCCTGAATTAAATCAAGTTAGAGCTTTGAAAAAATCTTTAAATATCTACACCGCAGTGTTAAGTGGTGCTGGTCCAACTATTTTAGTTTTATGTCCGTTAGAAGATAAAGAGAAAATAACTTTCATTTTACAAGAAAAGTTGAGTGGCTGTTTAGTCAAATCACTGGAAATTGATGAGTTAGGTGTTCGTGTTTTATAAAAAAATAAGACCTTAAATACAAAAATTTGAAAACAAATTTTGTGTTTGAGGTCTTACTTTATAGAAAAAATTATTTATTCTGTTGTTTACCAGCATTTCGGCCTTTAGCATTTTTATTATTGCTATTGTTTTTGTTAGCTGGTTTTTGTTTAGCTTGTGGTGTGACATCTTTAATTTTTGGCTTAACTACTTTAATTGGATTTTTTTCCAATTGTTCAGCAAGATCAGCTTTAATCTTTGGTTTATGATAAAGATTAGTGATTAAAGATTGAATACAACTAAAGATACCACCGATTACCCAGTATAAAGTAACACCGGCAGGGGCATTGATTGAGAACATAATAATCATGATAGGTGACATGTAGCTCATCATCTTCATTTGTTTTTTCTGCTCTTCATTCATACCAATCATGCTAATATAGCTTTGAGCAAAGTAACTAATACCGGCTAAAGCAACTAATATCATACTTGGTTTTCCTAGATTAATTCCTAAAAAGATTGTTCCATTAATACCAGGAGTGAATTTTGCTGCAAAGAAAAGAGCTGTAAAAATAGGCATTTGAATTAATAATGGAAGGCATCCCATTCCACCCATAAGGTTAATATTATTATCCTTATAAAGTTGTTGTAATTCTGATTGTGCCTGCATTTTTTCTTCATTTGACGTAGCAGCCTTCATTCTTTTGTTGATTTCGTCAGTGTAAGGCTTAACTGAAGCCATTTTTTCTTGTTGAACCATTGATTTTTTCATTTGACTTAAACCAAGTGGCATAATAATCAAACGAACGACAACTGTTAGTAGGATAATGGCCAAACCGAAACCAAGTCCCCAGTCCTCTGCTAAAAATGTAATCATGTTGCTCATAGGTTTTACAAGGAAATTATAAACAAAACCATCCCCTGTAGGATTTCCTGTTTTATCAGTCTTAACACAACCAGAAAGAAAAAGCAGTAACCCGAATAAACTGGATGTCATCATCCATCGCTTTAATCGTCTCATTCAATTCGTTCCTTTTCTTTAATCTACACAAAGAATACTATATCTAAAATTTCACTTTTTATCAATCTAAAAGTGAAATATATTTAATAACTAATAGAAAAATCAGTGTAATCTTCCATTTCTTCAAGGTGATTAATAGTAACATGATCCACACGTCCAAATGGTGCAGGAGAATTTTTAACTATATCTATAAATTTTTGAACAATTAAGTCATCACCTATCGCTTCAATATAAACACTCCCGTTGGCTTCGTTTCTAACTGAACCCAGAACACCTAAATTATCTGCTTTTATTTTTGTCATATATCTAAAGCCAACGCCTTGGACATGTCCAGAAACTAATAAACTAACTTTCATTTGCTAATCTCCTTATTTTTTATTTGTTGTCATAATTATAGCTTTTGACAGTCGAACTGTAAAATTTATTGAAATTTGTTATAATAAATGGGATTGAGAGGGAAAATGATGAAAATAATAGAATCAATAAAAAATGATTGGGTTAAACAAATAAAAAAACTAGAGCAGAAAAAACATAGAGATCAACAAGAACGTTATCTTATTGAAGGAGAACATTTAGTAGAAGAAGCGATTAATTTCAATGCACCTATCGAATGTTTAATCATCACAGAAGAATCCTTAGAAAACTATGCCTATCTAGTAGAACAAGTAGACGTTGAAACTATTGTACAAGTTACAGAGGATATTATGAAACATTTATCTAGTTTGCCTAGTCCACAACCTATTATCGCAGTTGTAGCTAAAAATACTAGAATGATTGATTTAAGTTCAGCGAGTAGGATACTCCTATTAGACAACGTTCAAGACCCTGGAAATGTTGGCACGATGATTCGAACAGCTGATGCGGCTGGCTTTGACTGTGTTATTTTAGGTGAAGGGACGGCAGATATTTATAACTCGAAAGTTGTTCGATCTATGCAAGGAAGTCAATTTCATATCCAGATTGAAGAGACCTCTTTATTAATGAAAATAGATGAATTGAAAGAGCAAAAATTTGAATTATATGGTACTGAACTGAATGAAAAGGCTATTTCTTATCACGATATAAATAAAGAATCTAAATTAGGAATTATTTTAGGAAATGAGGGACAAGGGGTTTCTAGTGCTATTTTAGAAAAAACCGATTATAATGTTTATATTCCTATGAAAGGTCAAGCGGAGTCATTAAACGTAGCCATTGCAGCGGGGATTATTATGTTTTCTATTTAATATATTACAATTTTATTAAGGATGTTTATTAAACTAGTAATTATTATTTCAACATGATAGAATACATGTTGTTAATAAAATAAAAAAATTAGTAAGCATATAAGCTAAAGGAAAGTGACCATAACTTATGACATTAAACTGGAAAAATGACACTGAATATTTGGAATTAGTAGCGGATTTGATGGATACACAAGACGTTCAAAGCTTAGTCGAATTTAAACAGCACCATTATTCTAATCGCCTAGATCATTCGATTAATGTATCATATAGAAGTTTTTTATTAGCAAAAAAATGGAATGGTAACGCAAGAGCAACAGCACGAGCAGGGCTTTTACATGATTTATTCTTTTATGATTGGCGAACGGAAGAAAAATCCAATGATGGTACACATGCTTATGTTCACCCAAGAATTGCCTTGGAGAATGCTAAAAAATTAACTGAAATTTCAAAACTGGAAGAAGATATTATTGTGAAACACATGTTTGGTGCAACTGTTGCACCACCTAAGTACAAAGAAAGTTATATTGTAACGTTAGTAGATAAATATTGTGCATGTGAGGAAGTATTCGTTCCGTTGTATCAAAAAATGAAATATAAAGCATCTAACTATTTTGGTTTAGTTAATGTATAAAAAGTAAGTCGACTTGCTAGAATAAGTCGGCTTTTTCATTTATACTAATAGATATACTTTTAATATAAATAGTATGAATGAGGTGAAAGTATGGAATCATGTAAAGAACGTCAATTTACGTTATGTCCTAAGTTTGAAAAAACATTTGAAATTTTAGGAAAAAAATGGAATGGTCTCATCATCGATGTCTTAATTGAAGATGGTTGTCAACGATTTGTTGAACTAGCAACTAAAATACCTGACGTAAGTGATCGAGTGTTAGTAGAACGTTTAAAAGAGTTAGAAGAAAAAGGAATATTAGACAGAAAAGTTTTTTCTGAAGAAAGTAATCGAATTGAGTACGGTTTGACTGAAAAAGGCTTGGAATTGAAACCTGTAATGGACGAAATCAAAACATGGGGTGAAAAATGGGCACAAGTTTAGTAAAGTAACTTGACCTTTTACTTCGTTTCTTGTAGTATGAATGCAATATAACAATAACATTAAGGGAAAAGAGTAATTTAATCATTTTTTCAAAAGGGAAACTTGTCACTGACTGAAAGCAAGTTGTCAAAAGATTAGACGAAGTTCACTTCTCACGTTGTTTATCTCAGTAATAAACCGGTGGATTCATCGTTAACAAATAAAAGTGCACACTTTTTTAGTGTGAATTAGGATGGTACCGCGAGACATCGTTCCTTTATATAAGGAATGATGTCTTTTTTTGTTGCTAAAAATAGGAAGGATGGAAAAAAATGTCTTTAAAAGAAACATTGGAACAATTAAAAAAAGAAACATTAACAAAGATTGAATCAACACAGACCCTAGATCACTTAAATGAGATTAGAGTTCAAATTTTAGGTAAAAAAGGCTCTATGACGGAAGTGTTAAGAGGAATGAAAGACCTAGATCCAGAGATGCGTCCTGTTATTGGCGGATTTGCTAACGAAGTACGAGATCATTTAACACTGGAGTTAGAACAAAAGAAAGTGGCATTAGAGGAATCAGCTTTAAATTCTGCACTTGAAAAAGAAACGATTGATGTAACGTTACCGGGACACGAATTTAAAGTAGGAACACCGCATATCTTAACGCAAGTAATGGAAGAAATTGAGGATGTTTTCTTAGGTTTAGGCTATGAAGTGATTGAAGGTTATGAAGTGGAACAAGATCATTATAACTTTGAACGTATGAATATCCCACAAGATCATCCAGCTCGTGATATGCATGATACGTTTTATATTAGTGAAGAGGTCCTGTTAAGAACTCATACGTCTCCAGTTCAAGCCAGAACGATGGAAAAACATGATTTTTCAACTGGACCACTTAGAATGATCAGCCCGGGTAAAGTATTCCGTCGTGATAGTGACGATGCCACTCATAGTCACCAATTCCATCAAATCGAAGGTTTAGTGATTGATGAGCATATTACAATGGGTGATTTAAAAGGGACATTAGAAGTATTGCTTAAAAAATTATTCGGTGAAGATCGAGAAATTCGTTTACGTCCAAGTTACTTCCCATTTACTGAACCATCAGTAGAGGTTGATATTAGTTGTTTCAAATGTGGTGGTAAAGGCTGTAACGTTTGTAAACAAACTGGCTGGATTGAAATTTTAGGAGCGGGTGTTATCCATCCTAATGTTTTAGAAATGTCAGGGATTGATTCAACAAAATTTAGTGGGTTTGCCTTTGGTTTAGGTCCAGACCGTGTAGCAATGCTGAAATATGGTGTCAATGATATCCGATATTTCTATCAAAATGACTTACGATTCTTAGAACAATTCAAAGTAAAGGGGTAAAAAAATGTTAGTTTCTTATAAATGGTTAGAAAAATTAGTGGATTTGAAAGATATTACACCAGAACAATTAGCAGATAAAATGTCTCGTTCTGGAATTGAAGTAGAAGATGTATCAATTCCTCAAGAAGGTCTTAAAAAAATCGTTGTGGGGGACGTGAAAGAATGTCGACCTCACGGAGATAGCGATCACTTATCAGTGTGTCAAATCGATGTTGGTGAAGATGAATTATACCAAATCGTTTGTGGTGCACCTAATATTAAAGCTGGTAAAAAAGTCATTGTAGCCTTACCAAACTCTCGTATTACAGGAAACGTTAAAATTAAAAAAGGTAAAATGCGTGGTGAGGTATCATTAGGAATGGTTTGTTCATTAGACGAGCTAGGCTACTCAACAAGTGTGGTTCCTAAAGCTTACGCTGATGGTATTTATTTCTTACCAGATGAAGCAACACCAGGGGATGAAGTCTTCTCTTATTTAGCAATGGATGATGCGATTGTTGAATTATCAATCACACCAAACAGAGCTGACGCGCTAAGCATGCGCGGTGTGGCTCATGAAGTAGCTGCAATTTACGGCAGAAAAGTTAACTTCCCCACTAAAGAACTGGTTGAAGCAAGTGATGCTACTATTTCTGATTATGTATCAGTCGCTGTTGAAAATCAGGAAGATACACCAACTTACCGTATGCGTGTCATTAAAGATGTTGTCATTAAAGAAAGTCCAATGTGGTTACAAACTTTATTAATGAATGAAGGAATCCGTCCAATTAACAACGTAGTAGATGTAACAAACTATGTGTTACTTTTATTCGGACAACCACAACATGCTTTTGATTTTGATAAATTAGGTAGTAAGGAAATTAAAGTTCGTCGTGCAATAAATGGTGAAAAATTAGTAACATTAGATGAAGAAGAAAGAGAACTAACAACTGAAAATCTAGTTATTACTAACGGAGAAAAAGCAGTCGCTCTAGCAGGTGTCATGGGTGGTTTAGATTCTGAAATAACAGAAAATACAACAACAGTGGCTTTAGAAACAGCTCTATTTAACTCAACATTAACTCGTCGTACAGCACGTAACTTTGGTTTATCAAGCGAATCAAGCAAACGATTCGAACGCGGTATTAATGTTTCTACCATTGAAGAAGCGAGTGCTTTTGCTGCTCAAATGATTGCAGAATTAAGTGGTGGTGTCGTAGTTTCTGGAGAAGTTGTCTCAAATGACTATCATAAAGAAGATGTTATTGTTTCAATTACCTTAGATAAAATCAATCGTTCATTAGGAACTGATTTATCAGTTTCAGAGGTTCAAGGGATTTTTGAAAGTCTAGGATTTGGTTCTACTGAAGAAGCAGAGAAATTTACTGTGAGTGTTCCACCAAGACGTTGGGATATTTCTATTGAAGCAGATTTAGTGGAAGAAGTTGCTCGTATTTTTGGTTATGATAACTTACCATCAACTTTACCAAAAGGCTCATCAGTCGCCGGTAAATTGTCAAGAAACCAAAAAGTAACCAGAGATATTCGTCGCCAGTTAGAAGGTAATGGGTTAACAGAAGCGATTAGTTATATGCTAACAACGCCTGAATTAGCAACTACATTTGTCCTTGAACCAAAAGAAGTGGTTGCTCTAGATTTACCAATGAGTGAAGAACGATCAACAGCTCGTCAAAGTTTAATTTCAGGATTATTAAAAAATGTGGCGTATAATCAAGCACGTAAACATAACCAAGTTGCCTTTTATGAAATTGGTAATATCTTTGAGCAGTTAGAAGTAACTGGCTTACCAAAAGAAACGAAACATTTAAGTATGGCACTATCTGGTACGTGGTTTGGAAAAACTTGGGATAGTCCGGCAACAACAGTTGATTTCTATACCTTAAAAGGGATTGTTGAGAAATTAATGGAACTATTAGGTTTAGAAGATGGGTTACGTTTTACAGCGACCAAAGAATACCAAGAAATGCATCCAGGTCGTACAGCTCAAATTTTAATTAATGATGAAATTGTTGGGATTATGGGACAAGTTCACCCAGTTTTTGCTAAAGAGATGGAAATTAATGAAACGTATGTCTGTGAGTTAGATTTAGATGCGCTATGTATGTTAGCTAAGACAGAACCAACGTATCAAGAAGTTGGTAAATACCCTTCAATTAAACGTGATATCGCTTTATTGGCGGACGTTGCAACAACAAGTCAAGATATTATTGACGTGATTGTGAGTAAAGGTGGCAAATACTTAGTTGATATTCAATTATTCGATGTGTTTGAAAACGAAAAATTGGGACATAATAAAAAATCATTAGCTTATTCATTAATTTTTAGAAATGATGAAGCAACCCTAGTTGATGAAGACGTAACATCAGTCATGGAAAAAGTAAATACAGCTCTTTCTGAACAATTAGATATAGAAGTAAGATAGAAAATTAAGAAGTTGTGACAGAAGTGTTCGGCTTATCTCTGCCGAATCTACTTCTGTTTTTTCGTAAATAAATAAGGGGTTGTGACTTATTTGTCACAATCCCTTATTTAACCAAAAATGGAGGTAGTATGATGGGATTTGAGTATATTAGTCAAAAAATAGATAAAAACGAGTTATTAAAAAGTTATCAATTATCGGGAATTGATAAAAAAAGAAAAGAAGAACGTGATTTAGAATTAAAAAATATTTTATCAGGAAAAGACGATCGGTTTTTAGCTATTATTGGTCCGTGTTCAGCACATGATGAAGAGGCTGTTTTAGAATATGCTCATCTTTTAAGCAAATTACAAGAAAAGATTGAGAGTGAAGTGTTGATCATTCCAAGAATCTATACCAATAAACCGCGAACAAATGGTGATGGTTATAAAGGATTACTACATCAACCAAGTGCTAGTGGTAAAACGAATTTAATGCAAGGTATCCAGTCTGTTCGGAAAATTCATCATCGAGTGTTAACAGAGACTGGGCTTACAACGGCTGATGAAATGCTTTATCCTGAAAATTTAGAGTATGTTAAAGATTTGATAAGTTATATAGCTATTGGTGCAAGATCAGTTGAAGATCAACAGCACCGATTTGTAGCAAGTGGTAGTGATCAACCGGTTGGTATGAAAAATCCAACGAGTGGTCATTTAAGCGTGATGTTTAACTCAATCTATGCAGCACAACAATCACAAGAATTTATCTATAACAATCAAGAAGTTAAAACAACCTCTAATCCCTATGCTCACGTTGTTTTACGAGGCGGGTTGGATAATTATGGAAAAAATATACCAAACTATCATTATGAGGATTTATTGAAAGTGAAAGAACAGTATGGACAATTTGATCTGAAAAATCCGTTTGTTATGATTGATACAAATCATGATAATTCAGGGAAAAAATATTTAGAACAAGTTCGAATTGTAGAGGAAGTTTTAAATAATAGAGAATGGAACAAAGAACTGAAGCCGCTGGTTAGAGGATTTATGATTGAGAGCTTTTTAGAAAATGGCCGAGGGGAAATTAATGAGGTATTGTTCGGACAATCCATTACAGATCCTTGTTTAGGTTGGAAAGAAACTGAGAAATTATTATACAAAATAGCGAATAGTAAATAAAAATATCTTGTTTACATCAACTGGTAACGAATACACTGATATTGTTTATATTAAAATTATCAAGTTATAATTTGTAAAAACTAATAAAAAGAGGCTGAACATTAAACAATGTTAAGAAAAAAAGAAAAAAAAGTTTTTCTGCTTTCCTTTTTGATGTTTCCTTGTTAATCTAATCAAGGAAGATAGATTAAGGAGGATAAAAAATGGGACAAATCAAAAAAGCTTATCAAAAAAATGAGATGATTAAAAAGAGTGTTATTGTAATTTTTGCAGGTGTACTTATTGCCGTTGCTTTAAATTTATTTTTAATACCAGCAAATGTTTTTTCAGCTGGCGTTAACGGGATTGCACAGTTAATATCAGGAATTTTAGCAATGTCTTTTAATATAAAGTTGGATACTGGTATTTTAATATTTATTATGAATGTTCCCATTGCAGTTTTAGGATGGATAAAGTTAGGGAAATCTGCTACTATTTATAGTTTACTTACAGTCGTTTCAACAACCATAATGACATTAATCATTCCAGTTGTTGAAATTACAAACAATCAAATGATGAATGGGATTGTTGGAGGTGTTTTAACAGGAGTTGCTGTTGGAACAACGATGAAATATGGTTTTAGTACAGGTGGAATGGACATTGTTTCATTGGTTTTAGCCAAGACAACCGGACGAACTGTTGGTTCATTAATGATGATGATTAATATATTTATTATTGGAACAGCTGGTTTTGTATTCGATTGGGAATCTGCGTTATTTACAATAATTTCAATTTATGGAACAACTCAAGTAGTTGACATGATTCACACAAGCCATCAAAAGGTAACTGCTTTTATTATGACATCAAAACCAGAAGAAGCTATCAAATCAATCCAAGATGAAATTATTCGTGGGATGACATTATTGCCTGGAACAGGTGTGTATTCAAGAAAAGAAGTTCCTGTTATTATGATGGTTGTAACGAAATATGAGTTGTATAATTTAGAGCAAGCTGTGCGCATGGTGGATCAAAATGCTTTTATTAATATCTTACCAACACAGACTGTTTTTGGAAGTTTTTGGAATGAAGATCAACAAAATGAGAAGAAAAAAATGATGCAACAAGCGATGAAAGAGCAATAATGCTCTTTATCGCTTGTTTTTTTTTGCAAAAAAAAGCTTGTTATATCAACGTATTTCATTCATTAATAAATTTTTTAATAAAAAAAGGTTGCAATTTAGTATCTCATTGCATATACTTTGAATATCAAATCATTTGATTATCAAACTATTTTTTCGTTGCTTTTTCTTTTTTTTACCCATATACTTTGATTATCAAACTAATAGTGAAAGAGGCATTTGGAATGGATGATAATATGAATCTCGTCAATGCCCAGCTAGTAAGAGTCTTTAATGACATTTTGACAATTGAAGAGTCGGAACTTAAAAAAAGTAGTTTTTCTGATTTATCAATCAAAGAGATGCATACAATTGAGGCAATCGGTATGGGTGAAAGTAAAACAACAGGAGAAGTAGCAAGGGAGTTATCAGTAACAGTCGGAACATTAACCGTGGCTGTTAATAATTTGGTAAAAAAAGGATATGTTGATCGTGTCAGAAGTGATACAGACAGACGGATTGTTCGCTTGAAGCTGACAAATCGAGGTCGATTATTTTACAGGTCACATCAACTGTTCCACACAAAAATGGTTGAAGCTGCCTTAGAAGATATGGCAGGAGAAGAAAAAGAAGCACTTGTAAGAGGGTTACAAAGCCTTCATAATTTTCTAAAGAAATATTATTAATCAAGTAAGGAGTTGTGACACCATGCAGTTATATCCTCAAATTACGAGGGTGGCAAAATACTTACCATCTAATATAGTGACAAATGATGATTTATCAAAAATCATGGAAACTAGTGATGAATGGATTACTTCAAGAACTGGGATTAAAGAGCGTCGTATTTCGATAGAAGAGACGACCAGCGATCTCGCAACAGAAGTCGCCAAACAATTAGTGGAAGAATTAGATGTTCTAAGTTTAGATTTTATTATTATTGCGACAATGACTGCAGATTACGCAACGCCATCAACTGCTTGTTTGGTTCAAAATAATATTGGGGCAAAAAATGCCTTTTGTCTAGATGTGAATGCAGCCTGTTCTGGCTTTGTCTTTGCACTTTCCACCGCTGAAAAATTTTTATCAAGTGGAAAATATAAAAAAGGTTTAGTCATTGGAGCTGAAACAATGTCTACGATGTTAAATTGGGAAGACAGGAGTACAGCTGTACTGTTTGGAGATGGGGCTGCAGGTGTTCTTTTAGAGAATACAGCAACCAAGCAAAAATTTTTTGAAGAAAATCTACAATCAGATGGTACTCGTGGAATGGCTTTATTTGCGAAAGAAAATCTTAATCACAATCCATTTAAGCAACCGAATGAAAAAAAATCAGAAGGTATGGCTATGGAAGGTAAAAAAATCTTTGATTTTGCTTTAAGAGATGTTTCAAAAAATATGCTAGCAACACTAAATCAAAACTCTGAATTCAAAGAAGAGTTAGATTATTGTTTAGCCCACCAAGCAAACGTTAGGATTTTAGAAGCAATTGCTAAGAAGACTAAAATCCCAATGGAAAAAATGTTACACAATGTGCAGTTTTACGGTAATACGTCAGCTGCCTCTGTTCCACTTCTACTCGTTGATGAGATTGAAAAGGGAACGTTAACTCTAGGAAGTAATCAAAAGATTATGTTAACTGGCTATGGAGCTGGTTTAACCTGGGGAAGTATCTTACTGAAATTATAAAAAATAAAATTATAACCATTATTGGAGGAAAATTATTATGTCAACATTCGTAAAAATTCAAGAAATCATCGTAGATCAATTAGGTAAAGAAGAAGAAGAAGTACAATTAAAAACAAATTTCCGTGAAGAATTAGAAGCAGATAGTTTAGATTTATTCCAAATCATGAACGATATTGAAGATGCATTTGAAGATTCAGATATCAAAATTGAAACTGACGAAGGTTTAAACACTGTTGAAGACCTAGTGAAGTTCGTTGACAAACAAATAGCAGAAAATAAATAAGATAAATAGAAAAAAATAGCTATAAAGTCACTGACTTTATGAGCTATTTTTTTAAAGGCAATCGAGAGGGTGAAATGATGGAAAAATCAAGAATATGTGAAATGTTAGGTATAGATTATCCGATTTTCCAAGGAGCAATGGCTTGGGTAGCGGAAGAGAAATTAGCGAGTGCGGTGGCAAATGCTGGAGGATTAGGACTGATTGCATCAGGACACGCTCCAAAAGAAATCATTAAAGAAAAAATTGATATTGCTAAGAAATTAACGGACAAAACGTTTGGCGTGAACATCATGATGATGTCACCTTTTGTGGAAGATATTATTGATTTAGTGATTGAAGAAAAAGTGAAAGTTATTACAACGGGTGCTGGTTCACCAGGTAATTATATGAAACGCTTTAAAGAAGCGGGAATTATTGTGATTCCAGTTGTCGCATCAGTCGCACAAGCGCGCCGCATGGAAAAAGTGGGTGCAGATGCTGTTGTCGTTGAGGGAATGGAAGGCGGAGGCCACATTGGTAAATCAACAACAATGACTTTAGTTCCTCAAGTTGTGGATGCTGTCTCAATTCCAGTTATTGCAGCTGGGGGTATTGGAGACGGACGTGGTGTTGCAGCTGCTTTAATGTTAGGTGCAGAAGCCGTTCAACTGGGAACTCGTTTCTTAGTCTCTACGGAATCAATTGCTCATGCTAACTTTAAAGAAAAAGTTGTCAAAGCAAAAGATATTGATACCGTGATCACTGGTATGTTAACAGGACATCCTGTTCGTGGCTTAAAAAACAAACTAACAAAAGACTTTGAAAAAATAGAACGTTTTGAAGGTGGGCAAGAGAGTCCAGATTTTGACCGTTTAGAAGATTTAGGAAAAGGTGCTTTAAAACGTGCTGTAATTGATGGAGATACGAAAAACAGTTCAATGATGGCTGGACAAATTGCTGGGATGATTAAAACAGACTCTCAAAGTTGTGCAGAGATTATTCAAGAACTAATGACAGAAACAAAGCAAGTATTAAATGAACGCTCTAAAGTTTGGGGCTAAAAGGAGTCAAACATGACAATTGGGTTTGTATTTAGCGGTCAAGGGGCTCAATACCTTGGCATGGGAAAGAATTTTTATGAAGAGTCAGAATATTTCAAAAATAGAATAGATCAAGCAAGTGATATTTTAGGAATAAACATTGCTGAAATTATGTTTGAGGATGAAGAAAAACTTAATCTTACTGAATATACACAACCAATTATTTTAGCCATGAGTGTTGCTATTTCTGACATGATTAAATCCAATTTAAAACTTAATCCTGTCATGTGTGCAGGTCTTAGTCTTGGTGAGTACACAGCGTTAGTTGAAAGTGGAGCGTTGACTTTTGAGGAAGCTCTTATCTTAGTTAATAAACGAGGTAAGTTAATGCAAGAAGCAGTGCCTCAAGGAGTGGGTGCCATGACAGCTGTTATGGGCGTAGACCGTGAAACGATTAAAGTGGCTTGCTTAGAAGCTTCAAAAATCAAAGGCGTCTATCCTGCCAACTTTAATATGCCAGGTCAAATCGTGATTGGTGGATACAAGGAAGGCGTTGCTAAAGCTGAAGAATTATTAGCAGAAGCTGGAGCGAAACGTTTAATTCCTTTAAATGTAAGTGGGCCTTTCCATACACCTTTATTAGAAACAGCGGCTCTTAATTTAGAAGCCATTTTACAGACTATTCCTTTTAAGGAAATGAACATTCCTGTTGTCACAAATGTTTCGGGAAAAGTTATTTCTGATAAAGATACGCTAGTAGAAACGTTAACGAAGCAAGTGATGTCACCTGTCTATTTTGAAGATTGTATTAACACGATGATTGAATTAGGTGTGGATACCTTTATCGAAATTGGACCTGGAAAAATATTGAGTAGTTTTATTAAAAAAATAGATAAAACAGTGTTTATTCAAAATGTAGAAGATCAAAAAACATTAGAACGCTTATCTGAACGATTAGCTAAGGATTAAGGAGATGACAACTTGTTAAAAAATCAAACAGTAGTTATTACTGGAAGTTCAAGAGGAATCGGTCGAGGTTTAGCGATTGAATTTGCCAAAAATGGCGCCAATATTGTCTTAAATGCAAGAAAAGAAATAGATCAAGAATTGATTGATGAGCTAAATTCATATGGCGTGAAAACACATGTGGTTTTAGGAGATATTCAATATTTTGAAGAAGCAAAAAAATTAATCACAGAAGCAAAAGAAGTTTTTGGTTCAGTCGATGTTTTAATCAACAATGCTGGGATTACTCGCGACATGTTACTGATGAGAATGAAAGAAGAAGAATTTGATTCAGTGATTAACGTCAATCTTAAGGGAACGTTTAACACAATTCAACATGTTTCAAGTATTATGTTAAAACAAAAATCTGGTACAATTATCAATCTTTCAAGCGTGGTAGGTTTAACAGGAAATGCTGGGCAAGCCAATTATGCAGCGAGTAAAGCGGGTGTGATTGGTTTAACTAAATCAGTGGCAAGAGAATTATCATCTCGTGGAATTACTTGTAATGCCATTGCACCTGGTTTTATTGAAACAGATATGACAGATGTTTTAAGCGACAAAGTGAAAGAAGCGACCATTGCTCAAATTCCTTTGAAAAAATTAGGTCAAGTTGAAGATATCGCAAGAGCGGCTGTTTTTTTAGCAACAAACAAATACATCACAGGTCAGGTCATCAATGTAGATGGTGGCATGGTCATGAATGGCTAGGAGGTAACTCATGAGAAGAGTCGTAGTTACAGGAATGGGTGCAGTGACACCTTTAGGAAATACAGCAGAAGAATTCAAAAAAAATGTTTTGGCTGGGAAAAACGGGATTGCACCAATTAAACGCTTTGATGCTAGCCAAACAGGCATTACAGTTGCAGGAGAAGTTAAAGACTTTGATCCTACTTTATATATGGAGAAAAAAGAAGCTAAACGTATGGATATGTTTTCTGTTTACGGTATTGCGGCAGCAACACAAGCAATGGAAGATAGTGGTTTAAAAATTGATGAAATCGATGCAGATCGTTTAGGTGTGATTGTCAGTTCTGGTATTGGTGGTATGGAAACAATCCAGAACCAAGTCATCAGAATGCATGATAAAGGGCCAAAACGGGTAGCACCTTTCTTTGTGCCAATGGCAATTGGTAATATGGCAGCTGGAAATATTTCGATTAAAGTAGGAGCTAAAGGAATTTGCTCGTCCATCGTGACAGCCTGTGCCTCAGCAACTAATGCTATCGGTGAAGCTTTCCGTAACATTAAACATGGTTATTCTGATGCTATTTTAGCTGGTGGAGCTGAAGCTACTGTTTGTGAGATTGGTATTTCAGGATTTGCCTCATTGACAGCATTAACTCCAGAAACTGATCCAGATCGTGCCTCAATTCCATTTGATAAAGACCGTAGTGGCTTTGTAATGGGTGAAGGTAGTGCTGTTATTGTTTTAGAAGAGTTAGAACATGCATTAAAACGTGGGGCTAAAATTTACGGTGAAATCGTAGGGTATGGTACTAATGGTGATTCATATCATATTACAAGTCCGAATCCAGATGGTTCTGGTGCTGGAAAATGTATGAAATTAGCTATGGCGGAAGCTGGTATTACACCTAGCCAAGTCAGTTATATTAATGCTCATGGAACAAGTACACCTGCTAATGATAGTGGTGAAACAACAGCGATTAAATATGCATTTGGTGATGAAGCTAAAAATGTACCGATTTCAAGCACAAAAAGTATGATTGGTCACTTATTAGGTGCAGCTGGAGCAGTGGAAGCCATTGCTTGTTTAGCAGCGATTGAAGCAGATTTCATTCCACCGACAATTGGTTTAGAAAATCCAGGAGAAGGCTGTGATTTAGATTATGTACCACAAGTTGGTCGTAAGCAAACAGTAGAATACACATTAAGTAACTCTTTAGGATTTGGTGGTCATAATGCTGTGATCTGTATGAAGAAATGGCGAGGTGAGTAATTTTGTCATTTTCAGATATTAAAGAATTATTAGAGCTATTTGAAGCTGGTAGTGTTCGTGAATTAGATCTGAAACAAGGAGATTTAAGTCTTTACTTAAGTAAAAATGAAACAAGTCGCCACGTTCAACCAATGATATCAGCGCAACCAATGGCAGTTGAAGTACCTATTGCTCCTGAAAATAATCCAGTAGTTAAACCGACGATTGCAGAAGTAGTACCAGTGGTTGAAGGAGAAGCAGTAACATCTCCAATTGTGGGGATTATTTATACATCAAGCGACCCAAGTTCGCCTAAATTTGTCAATGTTGGGGATAAGGTTGCAGTTGGCGATACCCTTTGTATTGTTGAAGCAATGAAAATTATGAATGAAATAAAAAGCGATGTAGCCGGAGTGGTTACTGAAATACTAATAGAAAATGAAGATGTCGTTGAATTTGGTCAAACCTTATTCCGTATCGCCTAGGAGGATAACTATGCAATTAAATGTACAAGAAATTATGGAAATTATACCAAACCGCTACCCAATTATGATGGTGGATAGAGTAACTGAACTAGAACCAGGGAAGTACGTTAAAGCGATTAAAAATGTGACTTATAACGAACATTTCTTCCCAGGTCATTTTCCAGGAGAACCTGTTATGCCAGGCGTTTTAATTTTAGAAGCTTTAGCTCAAACAGGCTCAATTCCTTTGCTGAAAAGTGAAGAATTCCAAGGTCAAACAGGTTACTTAGGTGGCATTGATAAAGTTAAATTCCGTCAAAAAGTAGTACCAGGGGACGTGTTAGTGATGGAAATGGAAATCATCAAGCAAAAAGGAAACATTGGTGTTGGTAAAGCAACAGCATCTGTTGACGGAAAAAAAGTTTGTACGGCTTTAATGACATTTATTATTGGAGCGTAAGTCTATGTTTAATAAAGTTTTAATTGCCAATCGAGGAGAAATTGCTGTTAGAATTATCAGAGGTTGTAAGGAACTAGGAATTAAAACAGTGGCGGTCTATTCAGAAGCAGATAAAGAAGCTCTTCATGTAGAGATGGCAGATGAAGCAATCTGTATTGGCCCAGCTAAAGCAACGGATTCGTATTTAAATATGCACAACGTTTTAAGTGCTGCGATTGTAAGTGGCGCTGAGGCGATTCATCCAGGTTTTGGTTTTTTAGCTGAAAACAGCATGTTCTCTGAAATGTGTGAAGAATGCCAAATAAAATTTATTGGTCCAAAATCAGAAACGATTGACGCTATGGGAAATAAAATTAATGCCAGAAAGCTAATGATTGAAGCAAATGTCCCAGTCATTCCAGGTAGTGATGGAGAAGTTTCAACTATGAAAGAAGCCAAAGAAATTGCGGATAGCATTGGTTACCCAGTTATGTTAAAAGCCGCTGCAGGTGGTGGTGGTAAAGGCATTCGAAAAGTCTTGAAAGAAGATGAATTAGAGTCTCAATTCCAATCTGCCCAACAAGAGGCCTTAGCAGCTTTTGGTAATGGTCAAATGTATATTGAAAAAATTATTTACCCAGCTCGTCATATTGAAGTTCAAATTTTAGGTGATAGTCATGGTCATGTGATTCATCTAGGCGAAAGAGATTGTTCCCTCCAAAGAAATAATCAAAAAGTCTTAGAAGAAGCACCCGCCTTTGCTTTACCTGAAGATTTACGCAAAAAAATGGGTCAGGCAGCACTCAAAGCAGCCACTGCGGTGAACTATGAGAATGCTGGAACGATCGAATTTTTAGTCGATCAAGCAAATAATTTTTACTTTATGGAAATGAATACTAGAATTCAAGTAGAACATCCTGTCACAGAAATGATTACAGGCGTTGATATCGTGAAATGGCAATTAAAAATCGCTTCAGGTGAAGCTTTAGGGATTGAGCAAAAAGATGTTGTGTTAGAAGGTCATTCAATAGAATGCCGAATAAATGCTGAAAATCCGTCATTCAACTTTGCACCTTCACCTGGAACAGTGACTAATCTATTATTGCCGAGTGGTGGTTTAGGACTTAGAGTGGACAGTGCCATGTATAATGGTTACACGATTCCGCCTTACTATGATTCGATGATTGCCAAAGTGATTGTTCATGCTGAAACGCGTGTTGAAGCTTTAGCAAAAATGCAACGAGCCTTATCTGAACTTGTGACAGATGGTTTGGTTACGAATCAAGAATTTCAACTGGATCTGATTACCCATCCAGAAATTATTAAGGGTATTTATGATACTAGTTTCTTACAGGAAACCTTTTTACCTGAATGGAATCAGTAATTAATGAAGGAGGAGAGATATGGGATTATTTAAAAAAAGAAACTATATTCGTATCACTCCATCCCCAGATTCTAATGAAGAGACAATGCAACAGAAACCATTTGTACCCGATGGCTCTTGGGAGAAGTGTCCCAGTTGTCATAAAGCACTTCACAAGAAAGAACTAGGGGCAGAAAGAACCTGTCATCATTGTGGTTATGGATTTAGAATTGGGGCAAAACAACGACTATCCTTGATTGTAGATGAGGATAGTTTTGAAGTTTGGGATACAGATATTGCCTTTAAAAATCCGATTAACTATCCAGATTATGAAAAAAAGATCTTGATTGCAAAAGAAAACACGGGACTTGATGAAGCAGTTCTTACAGGAAAAGCTAAAATAGCTGGATTCGATGTGGTGATTGGCGTGATGGATAGTCGATTTATTATGGGAAGTATGAGCAGTGTAGTAGGTGAAAAAATTACACGAGCTTTTGAAAAAGCTAGATTTTTAAATTTACCAGTGATTATGTTTACCGCTTCAGGTGGTGCGAGAATGCAAGAAGGAATTATGTCTCTAATGCAAATGGCAAAAATTTCTGGTGCAGTCAAACGTCACAGTGAAGCAGGTTTACTTTATATTCCGGTTTTAACAGATCCAACAACGGGTGGTGTAACGGCTAGTTTTGCTATGCAAGGGGATATTATTATCGCTGAGCCACAAACTTTAATCGGTTTTGCAGGACGACGAGTGATTGAACAGACCATTAGACAAAAATTACCAGATGATTTTCAAAAAGCTGAGTTTTTACTAGAAAAAGGTTTTATTGATAAGATCGTTCCAAGAACTGAATTAAGAGAAACCTTAACTTTATTGTTATCGATACACCAAGGAAGGGAGTAAAGAGCCATGATGAGAACAAAAACAGCTAATGAAATTGTAAAACTTGCTCGTGACGCGAACCGAATCAGTTCCTTAGAATTTTTTGAAAATATCTTTGACTCATTTACTGAATTTCATGGCGATCGGTATTACGGAGATGATGGTGCAGTTGTTGGTGGCGTAGCTTTTCTAGATAAACGACCAGTTACTGTCATTGGAATTCAAAAGGGAAAAAGCCTAGAAGAAAACTTAGCGACCAATTTTGGCTCGCCAAGTCCAGAAGGTTACCGAAAATCACTTCGTCTAATGAAACAAGCCGAAAAATTCAATCGTCCGATTATCACTTTTGTAAATACGCCAGGTGCCTTTTGTGGTATTGAAGCAGAAGAGCGTGGTGAAGGAGAAGCGATTGCGAATAATCTTTATGAGATGAGCCAATTAAAAGTGCCAATCATTTCAATTTTTACAGGTGAAGGCGGTAGTGGTGGTGCGATTGCACTAGCTGTCGCAAATGAAGTGTGGATGCTTGAAAACAGTATCTATTCAATTCTATCACCAGAAGGATTTGCTTCGATTTTATGGAAAGATAGTAGTCGTGCAGAAGAAGCAGCTGAAATCATGAAACTGACTTCTTTTGATTTAAAAGAACTGGAAGTGATTGAAAAAATCATTCCAGAAACAAGAAATGAAGAAAATTTAAGCGTTGAAGAAATCTGTGGGAATTTGAAAAAAGAACTACTAGCCAAGTTAGCGGTTCTAAATAAAATGACCCAAGAAGAACTGATTGAACAACGCTATGAACGATTTAGAAAATTTTAAAAACCAAAAAAGAGACAATTCTCTTTTTTGGTTTTTTTATCATTAAAATTCTTAAAATTTGTGCTATAATTTAACATGAATCAACTAGTTAACGATCTTGTTTACAAGTGAAATTAACTCAGTTAGTATAAAGGTGTATTCGAGAGGAGTATAAACAAATGAGTGAAAAATGGACTGACGAAGAATTAGAAAAAATTAAAGATGATATTTTAGCTTCTTTAGAAACGGTAATTGACCCTGAATTAGGTATTGATATTGTCAACCTAGGGCTTATATATGAAGTAAACTTAGATGAT
>CAUQFM010000018.1:0-24209 GCA_963517295.1 uncultured Vagococcus sp. | reverse complement strand
TTTTGAATTTTCCTTCAAAGGTGAGGTTGACAAAACCATCAATTTATTTGTATAATGTCATAGTCTGTCTAAGTGATTTAGAAAGCATATTTAGTTTTAGGAGGTGGATTCAATGAAAAGAACATATCAACCAAAAAAACGTAAGCGCCAAAAAGTGCATGGTTTCCGTAAACGCATGAGCACTAAGAACGGTCGTCGTGTAGTAGCAAGTAGACGTCGTAAAGGAAGAAAAGTATTAGCAGCATAAATCACTGAATCTATGAGTCAGTGATTTTTTTTTATAAAAAAATGAAAAAAAAAGATGCTCTATGCTATGATAATGGTGTTATTAGTGAAATATTATAGAAATTAAAGGGATGTCCAATGAAAAAATCCTACCGTATAAAGAAAGAAAAAGAATTTCAAAAAATTATTTATAAAAAAAATTCTTATGCTAATCGAAACTTTGTCGTCTATATCTATCCTGCAGAAGAGAATAGCCATTTTCGTGTCGGACTTTCTGTTGGTAAAAAAATAGGCAACGCTGTGGTTAGAAATAAAGTGAAGCGATTGATGAGGCATGCTTTATTTGAATTAAAGGAAGAAATTAAACCAAATTACAATATTGTTTTGATTGCAAGGCCTAAGATAGTAGATTTATCTTTTGTCGAAGTTAAAAATAATGTTGAACATGTGTTTAAATTAGCAAATATAATTGAATAAGAGAGGTCTAAACGAGTGAAGAAAAAGAAGAAATGGCTATTGGTCTTAAGCATGTTCGTACTTGTTTTTGTACTAACAGGATGTGGAACAGGAACAGTCGATAGTTCAAGTACAGGTCTTTGGGATCGTTATATCGTTTATTATTTTGGAGAAGCAATTAAAGCGTTATCTTTTGGTAATAAGGGTGTGGGTATTATTTTATTCACCATTATTATTCGTATTATTTTAATGCCTTTAATGCATTATCAAACAAAAAGTATGCGAAAAACACAAGATCTTCAACCGAAGATGAAAGAATTACAAGCAAAATATGCTTCTAAAGATGCTGAAACAACGCGTAAATTACAAGAAGAGCAACAACGTCTTTATAGTGAGTATGGTGTGAATCCTTTATCTGGTTGTTTACCTTTACTTGTTCAAATGCCAATCATGATGGCTTTGTGGCAATCAATTTCGAGAGTACCAGAATTAACTCAGGGAACTTTTCTTTGGTTAGAGCTTGGTAAAATCGATCCTTACTACATTTTACCTGTGTTAGCGGCATTATTTACGTTTGCTAGTACTAAGTTAGCCTCAATGGGTCAACTTGAAGTACAAGGCTCTATGAAGGTTATGAACTATATGATGCCAGCGATGATTTTATTCATGGGTGTTAACTTAGCTAGTGGGTTATCACTTTATTGGGTAATCTCAAATGGCTTCCAAGTAATCCAAACGTTATTAATCAATAATCCATTTAAGATTAGAAGAGAACGTGAAACAGTAGAGAAGAAGAAACGTGATCTTGAAAAAGCATTGCGTAAAGCCAATCAATCTAAGAAAAAGAAATAAAACTACTTAAATAGGGGGTTCTGATTATGCCAAAATTTACAGGAGAAACCGTAGATCAAGCAATTGAATTAGGATTATCAACACTTAATCTAACAAAAGATGAAGTTGAGATTAAAATAATCGATGTAGGTAAAAAAGGTTTTCTAGGTATTGGTAGAAAAGAAGCAGTTGTTGTTGTAGAAAGTATTGAGCCAATTGTTATAGAAACTAAAGAGAAAGTAGTGCTTGAAAAATCTGTTTCGGAAGTGAAAAAAACTGTCGAAGTAGAAAAAAATGTTTTTCTAAATCAAACCAAAGAGTTAGTTAACTTAAATGATGATGAAGCTGTTACTGCTTTAGCTGTTTATTTAACAGATATCACAAGAGATTTAGGTGCACCTTCTATGGTTAAGGTAGCGAGAACAAAAGAGAGTATTATGTTTAATTTAGAGAGTGATAAAAAAGGTTTATTAATTGGTAAACATGGTAAATTACTAAATGCTATTCAATACTTAGCTCAGGTTTATATTCACCGGATTGCTAAAAATCGTCTGTCAATTGTTGTGAATGTCGGAGATTATCGTGAACGCCGTGAAGTAATTATCAAGCGTTTAACTAAACAAACGTTAAGACAAGTGAGAGAAACAGAACAAGCTATATTTTTAGAACCAATGCCAGCGTTTGAAAGAAAGCAAGTTCATTCAATTTTAGCGAGTGAGTCCGATATTTCAACTCATTCTGAAGGAAATGAACCCCATCGCTATTTAGTAGTTGAACTTAAAAAATAATAAAATTGGAGTGGATTTGTTGATTACAACAGATTTACTCCAATTTTTTTTGTCTAAAAAATAATTTATCGGGTTATTTATGAATTTTAGTGGATTGTTATTCAAATTATCAATATACTTAAAATAACATTATTTATAGGAGGAAGGTTATGTATAAAAGCAGGAGACAAGCTATTATTAAAAGAATGATCAATGAAAATCATATTAATAATCAAACTGATTTAATCGATCGCTTGAAAAAAGAAAATATAAAAGTTACTCAAGCGACCATCTCACGAGACATTAGAGAACTAAATATCATTAAAAGTCATGATAATAAAGGTAATTTTTATTATCAGATAATGAATGATTCTGCTTTAGGATTAAAAAAAAGAACAGATGAAGAGAGATTGATTCATGCTTTAACAGACACAGGAGTTTCCTTAACTCAAGTAGAGTTCACGAATATTTTAACTGTTCTACCAGGTAACGGCCAAGTTATTGGTGTCTTATTAGATAGTGTCCGTATCTCTTATACCGATATAGTAGGATGTATCGCAGGAGATGATACGATATTGATCCTTTCTAAAGATCAAGAATCAGCAGAAAAAGTGAATCATTTTTTGAAACAGTATTTATATTTAAACTAAGAAGAAAAAAAGTGATGAATATTTAAAAAAAATAAAGAATAATTATAAGTGAAAACTACCACAAACTATTGGAAGCGTTATCTTCAATAGTTTTTTTATGCGTTATAAAGAATAATGTTGCATATTCGGTTTTTTAATTGTCGAATACACGACTTTTTTTTTAATAATATTTGTTAATCTTGGTTTGTAAATAAATTTAGGAGGTAATGATTTATGAGTCATCCAATTAATGTTTTTTCTGAAATTGGGAAATTAAAAACAGTACTATTGCACCGCCCTGGTAAAGAATTAGAGAATTTAATGCCAGATTATCTAGAAAGATTATTGTTCGATGATATTCCCTACTTAGAACAAGCGCAAAAAGAACATGATCAATTTGCAGAATTACTAGTTTCTAAAGGAATAGAAGTACTTTACCTAGAAGATTTAGCAGCAGAAGCGCTACTAAATGACGAAATTAAAGAAAAATTTGTAGATCAATATTTAGATGAAGCAAATATTAAGAGTAAAACAGCTAAAACTAAAACAAAAGAGTTACTTTTAGCTTTACCAACTAATAGAGAATTAATTGATAAAACAATGGCAGGTATGCAAAAAGTTGAATTACCTAAATTTGAATTAAGTAGTTTAACTGACATGGTGGAATCTGATTACCCATTTGTTATCGATCCAATGCCTAACTTGTACTTCACACGTGATCCATTTGCAACAATTGGACATGCTGTTTCTTTAAACCATATGTATGCTGAAACAAGAAACCGTGAAACTATTTATGGCCAATACATTTTTGATTTCCATCCACGTTTTGCAGGTAAAGACTTACCTAGAGTATATGATCGTGATGATTCTACTCGTATTGAAGGTGGAGATGAATTAGTTCTTTCTAAAGATGTTTTAGCAATCGGTATTTCTCAACGTACAGATGCTGCTTCTATCGAAAAAATGGCTAAAAGAATTTTTGCTGAAAAAATGGGATTCAAACATATCTTAGCATTCAATATTGGTGAATATCGTAAATTTATGCATTTAGATACTGTATTTACTATGGTAGATTATGATAAATTTTCTATCCATCCAGAAATTGAAGGAGAATTAGTTGTTTATTCTATTTCAGAAGGAAAAGATGGTCTAGATATTATTCGTGAAGAAGATTCTTTAGAAAATATTTTATGTAAATATTTACATATTGATAAAGTTCACTTAATTCGTTGTGGTGGTGGTAAC
This sequence comes from uncultured Vagococcus sp., assembly GCA_963517295.1. GTDB lineage: Bacteria > Bacillota > Bacilli > Lactobacillales > Vagococcaceae > Vagococcus. Next base: position 20,056 of record CAUQFM010000018.1, on the reverse strand, counting down.
TTAACAGCTGCTGCTCGTGAACAATGGAATGATGGTTCTAATACTTTAACAATTGCTCCAGGTGAAGTTATTGTTTATGACCGCAATACTATTACTAATAAATTATTAGAAGAAGCAGGCGTTAAATTAAACTATTTACCAGGTAGTGAGCTAGTTCGTGGCCGTGGTGGTCCAAGATGTATGAGTATGCCAATTATTAGAGAAGATATTTAATTAAAAATATAAATTTAGGAGTGAAGAAAGTATGACATCAGTTTTTCAAGGTCGTAGTTTATTAGCAGAGAAAGATTTTACAAGAGCAGAATTAGAATATTTAATCGATTTTGGTATTCACGTAAAAGATCTTAAAAAACGTGGCGTTCCACACCGTTATTTAGAAGGAAAAAATATTGCTTTGTTATTTGAAAAAAATTCAACTCGTACAAGAGCAGCATTTACAACTGCTTCAGTTGATTTAGGCGCACATCCTGAATTTTTAGGAAAAAATGATATTCAATTAGGTAAAAAAGAATCAGTTGAAGATACTGCTAAAGTTTTAGGTAGCATGTTTGATGGTATTGAATTCCGTGGATTTAGCCAAGAAGTAGTAGAAGGACTTGCTAAACATTCAGGCGTTCCAGTATGGAATGGTTTAACAGACGAATGGCACCCAACTCAAATGATCGCTGATTTCATGACTGTTAAAGAAAACTTTGGCAAACTTGAAGGCGTAACGCTCGTTTATGTTGGAGATGGCCGTAACAACATGGCAAACAGTTTATTAGTAACTGGAGCTATCTTAGGTGTTAACGTAAGAATTTGTGCACCAAAAGAATTATTCCCAACTGAAGAAGTGGTTAATTATGCAGAAGGATTCGCTAAAGAATCTGGCGCTAAATTAATGATTACTGATGATGTTGCTAAAGGTGTTAAAGGCGCTAACGTTCTTTACACTGACGTTTGGGTATCAATGGGTGAAGAAGATAAATTTGAAGAACGCGTTAATTTATTAAAACCATATCAAATTAATATGAGTATGCTTGAAAAAACTGAAAACATGGCTGGCGATTTAATCGTTCTTCACTGTTTACCAGCTTTCCATGATACAGAAACTGAATATGGAAAAATGGTTGAAGAAAAATTTGGTCTTTCTGAAATGGAAATCACTGATGAAGTCTTCAGAAGTAAATATGGTCGTCAATTTGAAGAAGCAGAAAACAGAATGCACTCAATTAAAGCAATCATGGCTGCAACTTTAGGTGATTTATTCATTCCTTACGTACAATAAAAAATTATAGTGAAAGTAGCATGTTTTTTAAATAATTCATGTTACTTTTTTTGAAAATATATTAAACTGAAAAGAGGGTTCTTTATGGTCAAAAAAGTAGTAGTTGCCTTAGGTGGTAACGCCATTTTATCCAATGATGCGAGTGCTAAAGCACAACAAGAAGCATTAATCCAAACATCAAAACATTTAGTTAACTTGGTAAAAGAAGATTATAAATTAATTATTTCACACGGAAATGGTCCACAAGTTGGTAATTTATTATTACAACAACAAGCGGCTAATTCTGAAAAAAATCCAGCGATGCCATTAGATACATGTGTAGCTATGACGCAAGGAAGCATTGGTTATTGGTTAGCTAATGCAATGACAAATGAGTTGAAAAAAGCAAATATTTCTAAAGAAGTAGCCACTGTTTTAACGCAAGTTGTGGTGGATGAAAATGACGACGCTTTTAAAAATCCAACAAAACCAATTGGTCCATTTTTAACAGAAGAAGCAGCTAAAGAAGAAGCTGAAAAAACGGGCTCTATTTTTAAAGAAGATGCTGGTCGTGGCTATCGTAAAGTAGTAGCTAGTCCAAAACCAATCGGTATCCATGAAGCAAAAACAATTAATACATTAGTTGATAATGATATCATTACTATTTCATGTGGTGGTGGTGGTGTTCCGGTCGTTGGAGCTGAACTTAAAGGTGTTGAAGCTGTTATTGATAAAGACTTTGCTTCAGAAAAATTAGCTCATCTAGTTAGTGCTGATATGTTTATCGTTTTAACTGGTGTTGATAACGTGTATATTAATTATGGAAAAGAAAATGAACAAAAATTAACGAATGTTACTGTTGCTGAGTTAGAACAATACAAAGCAGAAGGACACTTCGCACCAGGTAGTATGCTACCAAAAATCGAAGCAGCAATTCAATTTGCTAAAAATAATCCAGGTAAAAAAGCTGTGATTACATCCTTAGAATGTCTAGGAGATTTAACTAAAAATCCAGAAATTGGTACAACAATTACACTGTAAAAAGATGAGATAAGGGTAGGTAAGGGAACCATGAATATAAAAGAAGAATTAGGAAAACACCATAAAGATTTTCAGAATCTGACAGATCAAGATATTCAAAAACTTCAAGAAGTGAGTGTTGCTCGTTCTTATAAAAAGGGACAAGTCCTATTTAACTTTGGAGATGAGAGATCCCATGTGTTTTTTCTAGTATCAGGTGTGATTAAACTTGAAAAAGTTGATGATACAGATACATTTACTTATTTACATTTTAAAAAGGCTAAAGGCTTATTCCCTTACCTTGATCTCTTCTCAGATAGTAAATACTATATTTCTGCAATTGCTCATACAGATATTGAAATTATTTCAATACCAGTCAAAGTTTTTGAAGAAATTCTTAGTAATAATAACCAACAATTAATTGTTAATTTACAAGAACAATCAAGAATATTACATACTCAAATTTTAAAAATTCAAAAAGGAACAATGAATAATGCTAATTATCGTGTCGTGACCACATTAGCAATTATGTATAACGAATTAGGAGAAAAGCAATACCCACAAGGAACAGTTATTGTCCCTTGTCCGATGACGATTAACGACATTGCTAAAGCTAGTGGAACGACAAGAGAAACGACAAGTACAGTCATAAAAAAATTAGTAACTGCAAAAAAAATAACGTACAGCCGAAAGCATTTAACCTTTTTGGATGCAAAATTTTTCAATGATACCTTGAAAAATTAATTGTAAACCATAGAAAGAAAGGAGTTGTGTCATACGAGTTAGTGTGACACAAAACAGCAAAATGGCAAAAGAAAAGAAAAAAAGAAAAGAGCTGACCTCTTTTAGTATTCTCTTTATTATTATTATTGTGTTAGGTCTTATTACAAAATTATTAAATGGTCAAACATTTGCACCACAAGAATTAAAAGATGGAACAATGGCTGATCATGTGATTGGTGCTAATATTTCAGATATTTTTATGTCACCGTTTAATGGTTTTAAAGAAGCTATTGAAATCTGTGTCTTTATCCTTGTACTAGGTGGCTTTTTAAATATTGTAACAAAAACAGGCGCACTTGAGTCTGGTATTCAAAATGTGGTGAAAAAACTTAAAGGAAATGAAATTATTATCATTGTTATCTTAATGATTTTATTCTCAATAGGTGGTTCAACTTACGGAATGGCAGAAGAAACAATTCCGTTTTACGCTCTTTTAGGAGCAACAATGGTGGCCTCCGGGTTTGACTCGATTGTAACTGTCGCCACCATTTTACTGGGTTCTGGTTCTGGAGTTATCGGTTCCACTGTTAACCCTTTTGCAACAGGAACAGCGATGGACGCTTTAAAAGGTGTTGGAATTGAGCCGCAAGTAGGAACCATAATGATTGTTGGTTTACTCCTTTGGGCAAGTTCAACAACTTTCTCTATTTTTGTGGTAACGCGTTATGCTAAAAAAGTTAAAGCAGACAAAGGGTCAACGATTCTATCTCTTCAAGAACAAGAAGATATGGCGGAACATTTTGGTAAACAATCTGCTGAGGATTTAGAATTTACTAAAAAGCATAAACGTATTTTAACTATTTTTGGTATTACATTTTTAGTAATGATTGTTTCACTGATTCCTTGGGGTGAGTTCGGCGTTAAGATATTTGAAGGTTGGACGTCATTCTTAACAGGTAATAACTTCGGTGAGTGGTACTTTGGGGATTTAGCAATGTGGTTCTTTATCATGGGTGTTATTATTGCTTTAATCAATAAAGTTCCTGAAAAAGAGATTGTGAACCAATTTGTTGCTGGTTGTGCCGATATGTTATCCGTTGTTTTAATTATTGTTGTGGCTCGTGGAGCGTCAGTTTTAATGCAAATAACGCATTTAGATTTATTTATTTTAGACCGTGCAGCGGATGTTCTTAAAGGCTTATCACCAGTGCTATTTGTTATTGGCGCTTTTGTTCTTTATTTATTCCTAACCTTCTTAATTCCGTCAACATCTGGTTTAGCTTATGTATCAATCCCAATTATGGGAGCTTTAGCAAAAGAAGTAGGATTAAGTCCAGATGTTATGGTCATGATCTTTGTATCAGGTTGTGGTTTAATCAATTTAATTACACCAACATCAGGTGTTGTTATGGGTGGTTTAGAAATTTCCAAGGTAAATTATTCTACATGGATCAAGTTTATTATGAAACCTTTAATTATTTTAGGTGTGATTAATTTAGTTATTTTGGTTATTTCAATGTTAGTATTTAGCTAGATATTTATAAAATAATTTGCTATAATACGATAAAATAGATTAAGTACTTATAAGAAAGACATTGAGTTAGCGATTTTGGAACAGTGAAAGCCAAGACAATGCTTATAAGGAAGCGCATCTATAATAAATTTCTAATTAAATAAAACTAAAGTGGTTGGCTTTTCCAACAACAAGAGTGGTACCGCGGATATTCAAATTCGTCTCTTATTACTAATAATAATTAGTGATAGGGGACGAATTTTTTATTTTTAGAACAGAATTGAGAGGAGAAATTAAATGGATTACAAAAAATTAATCGTTGAAGATTTACAAAAAATAATAGGTGAAGAATTAAGTGCAGAGGTCCTTTATAATTCTTTAGAAGTACCCAAAATGAGTACACATGGGGATTATGCTTTCCCAACTTTCTCATTAGCAAAAGTATATCGTAAAGCACCTAACATGATTGCAGAAGATTTAATTGGAAAATTGGATAAAGCACATTATGAGGATATTGTAGCCGTAGGTGGTTATATTAACTTCTTCTTGAATAAAAAAGAAGTCAGCCAAGAAGTTTTAAAAACTGTGTTAGCTGAAAAAGAACATTACGGAGATGCGAATATTGGACAAGGTCGTAATGTTCCTGTGGATATGTCTTCACCTAACATTGCTAAACCAATGTCAATGGGACATTTGAGATCGACTGTTATTGGTAATTCACTAGCTGAATTATCTGAAAAAATTGGTTATAACTCAGTTAAAATTAATCACTTAGGTGACTGGGGAACTCAATTTGGTAAGTTAATTGTTGCTTTTAAAAAATGGGGTAACGAAGATGCTGTAAGAGAAGAACCAATTGCTGAGTTATTAAAATTATACGTTCAATTCCATGAAGAAGCAGAAGAGCATCCAGAACTTGAGGATGAAGGACGTGCATGGTTCAAAAAATTAGAAGATAATGATCCAGAAGCTGTTCGTTTATGGGAATGGTTCCGTGAAGAATCCTTAAAAGAATTCCAAGCAGTTTATGATATGCTTGATATTACTTTTGATTCATATGCAGGGGAAGCTTTCTATAATGATAAAATGGATCCAATCATTAAAGACTTAGAAGATAAAAAATTATTAGTTTCTGACCAAGGTGCGGATATTGTTGATTTGGAAAAATACGATTTAAATCCAGCGCTAATCAGAAAATCTGATGGAGCAACGCTTTATATCACTCGTGATTTAGCAGCTGCTAATTACCGAATTGAAAATTATGATTTTGTTGAAGCCTTATATGTGGTTGGTAATGAGCAAGCGGGTCATTTCAAACAATTAAAAGCAGTTCTAAAAGAATTAGGTCATGACTGGTCTGATACAATTAAACACATTCCATTTGGCTTAATCACATCAGGTGGTAAAAAATTATCAACAAGAAAAGGAAATGTTATCCTTTTAGAAGAAGTTTTAAATGAAGCGATTAAAGCAACTAAAGCTGGGATCGAAGAAAAAAATCCAGCATTAGAAAACAAAGATGAAGTCGCTCATCAAGTAGGAGTTGGAGCTGTAGTGTTCCACGACCTTAAAAATGACCGTATGAATACCTTTGACTTCAATTTAGATGATATTATCCAATTTGAAGGCGAAACAGGTCCATACGTTCAATATACACGTTCTCGTTGTGAAAGTATTTTAACTAAAGCTGGCTGGACGCCAGATCAGACTAATGGTTCTTTAAGCTTAAATGATGAAGAGTCATGGGAAATCATTAAGTGCTTAGACAACTTCCCTAAAAAAATCCAAGAAGCTTATCAAAAATATGAACCATCAGTAATGGCTAAATTCTTGATCGATTTAGCTCAAAAATTCAATAAATACTATTCAAAACATAAAATATTAGAAAATGACGAACAAAAAGAAGCAAGATTAAGTCTTGTTTACTCAGTGTCAGTTGTTATTAAAGAAGGATTACGTCTGTTAGGAATTAAATCACCAGATAAGATGTAAGAAAAATTTCGATTAGGGGTGTGTGACAAAAGTAAGTCACACTCTCTTTTTAATAAACTAAACGGTGTCACAGAAGTAGCTTCTTCGGAAATAAGCCGAAAATCACAAAAATTTGAAAAGCAATTTTCGTGATTTCCTTCTTATTTATTGAAGCTGAACACTTCTGTCACAACCTCTTTTTTTAGAAAGGTGGAATAAACATGGAAGTTATTGTTAAAACGTTAAATGAATTAACAACCAAAGAATTATTAGAAATTATGCAAGAGCGGGTAAAAGTTTTTATTGTCGAGCAAAACTGTCCCTATCAGGAAGTAGATGAAGATGATGAAATCGCGCAACATGTCATGCTAAAAGAAGATGGCAAACTAGTCGGATATACGCGTATTATGGATCGTGGTAATTTGGTTACCTTTGGTCGTGTGTTGGTTGTCAAAGAACACCGAGCGAAGAAATTAGGTAAAAAGATTGTTGAAGCCACATTAGAAGAAATTAAACGCTTGTATCCGAATAAAGAAATTAAAATATCAGCTCAAAATTACCTCGTTGATTTCTACGGTAGCTTTGGATTTGAAGTTGTCTCAGAGATGTATTTAGAAGATGACATTCCCCACATTGATATGTTGATGAAGTAGGGTGGATTAAAAATCGCTTTACTCCAAGTAACTGGAAGAACAACTAATCGATCCACACTTTTCGGATTATTTAGTGTTTGTGAAGTTGCCGAAGGAGTTGTCTTTTGAATCTCGACTAAATAGGATGATGAAAAAGGCGTTTAGCTCCAAGTGACTGGAGGAAATACTAAATAATCCACACTTTTCGGATTATTTAGTATTTGTGAAGTTGCCAAAGGAGTTGTCTTTTGAATCTCGACTAGATCAATATAAAACAAAAGAACCCACGAAAATTTTTATTTTTTCGTGGTTTCTTTTTTTAAACTAAAATAAATAAGGGGTCATATTCCAAATGCTCTAATATTTTTTCAAAATCATGAAACTGAATCATTAAAGTTGTCGTGTTGATATTAGGATGCACCCCAATCGTATCCTCCTGGTTAATCGATTGATCAATCACAACGGTGACTTGCTTGTCTGTGTCATTAGGTAAAGCAAGAGGAGTCACAACGCCACCATGAATTCCAAGCAATTCAAATAACGTTTCTTCTGATAAAAAAGAAAGGCGTTTTTCATCTAGAACTTCTGCTAATTTTTTTAAATCCGCTTGTTTTTCATCAGGAAGAATCACCAAATAAATTTTATTACCCTTTTTAGCTTTTAAAACTAAATTTTTAACTTGAGGACCAGGTAAATCAAAAGGGACGTTCTTTACAGAGGTAATTGCTGGATGATCTACACGGTCGTAAGTAATTTCTAATTCATCAAGCAATTGATAAGCTTGTTTTTCAATATCAGACATGAAAGCCACTCCTTTTATAAATAGTAATATAAACTATTATAACTTGTTTATGTAAAATAATATGCTGTACAAACGACATTTTTATACAAAACATATAAAAAAATAAGGTTAAAAAGTGGTATAGGTGATACAGCTTATTTCTGTTGTTTTCCAGGTAATAAAACGTGATACGTAAGAAAAAGACATACTTAAAATTGTAAAAACGTTACAATTATGCTATTCTTTTAAGGAAATCTAAATACAAGAGAGCAGTCAAAGTGCATCTCTACTTTTTTTTGTACGGTCAAAAAAGGGTGGAGTGGGCGCTTTTTTATATGCATTTTTTTAAGAAAGGACGCATTTTAAATGAATATAACCAAAGAATTTGATACAATTGCCGCTATTTCTACGCCACCTGGTGAAGGGGCGATTAGTATTGTCCGCATGAGTGGGGATCTGGCAGTAACGATTGCTGATAAAATTAGTGCGTATAAACAAAAAAAATTAACGGAAGTATCAACACATACGATTCATTATGGGCACATTATGGATCCGGACACCAAACAAGTGTTAGATGAAGTGATGTTCTCTGTGATGTTAGCACCAAAAACATTCACCAGAGAGAATATTGTGGAAATCAATTGTCACGGTGGGATGGTTGTTGCTAATCAAGTCCTACAATTATTATTAAGACAAGGGGCACGATTAGCTGAACCGGGAGAATTTACGAAACGTGCCTTCTTAAATGGTCGTATGGATTTATCTCAAGCTGAAGCCGTGATGGATTTAATTCAAGCCAAAACGGATGAATCGATGAAGCTTGCTTTAAATCAATTAGACGGGAAATTATCCGGTTTAATCAAAGAGTTACGCCATCATATTTTACAAGCATTGGCACAAGTAGAGGTTAACATTGATTACCCTGAGTATGATGATGTGGAAGAGATGACAGCTAATTTGATGAAAGAAAAAGCTGAGCAAGTTAAAGTTTCGATTGATCATCTATTAATGACAGCTACACAAGGAAAAATACTACGTGAAGGACTATCAACAGCGATTATCGGTCGTCCTAATGTAGGGAAATCAAGTCTATTAAATTATTTACTACAAGAAGATAAAGCAATTGTGACCGAGATTGCTGGAACAACGCGAGACGTGATTGAAGAGTATGTTAATGTGCGTGGCGTTCCTCTAAAATTAATCGATACAGCAGGGATTCGTGAAACTGAGGATATTGTTGAAAAAATTGGGGTGGAAAGAAGTCGTAAGGCGTTAAATGAGGCTGATTTAATTTTACTAGTTCTTAATCAAAGTGAAACTCTAACACCAATGGATATTGAGTTACTGTCCTTAACTAAAGGCATGAATCGGATGATCCTTTTAAATAAAATGGACTTGGACACTAAGTTAGACCGAGAAGCGCTAGATGAGTTACTGGATAACGATACAGTGATTATGATTTCAGTTACTTCTAGTGAAGGGATTGAGAAATTAGAACAAGCCATTAAGGATACGTTCTTTTCAAATTCTTCTGGCAAAGAAAAAGATGCCACGTATATTTCTAATTCACGTCATATTGCTCTTTTAGAACAAGCTAATATGGCTTTAGATGAAGTTTTAGAGGGAATAGAAGCTGGAATGCCAGTTGATTTACTTCAAATAGATATGACTCGCAGTTGGGATTTATTAGGTGAGATTATAGGCGACAGCGTTCAAGATGAGTTAATTACACAATTATTTAGTCAATTTTGCTTAGGTAAATAGTAAGGGAGATAAGAGAATGGAAAACAAAACACAATATGATGTAATCGTTGTTGGTGGTGGACATGCTGGTTCAGAAGCCTCACTAGCAGCCGCAAGAATGGGCATGAAAACACTTCTTGTAACATTAAATTTAGATATTATTGGCTTTATGCCATGTAACCCATCAATTGGAGGACCAGCAAAGGGCGTGGTTGTTCGTGAGATTGATGCATTAGGTGGCGAGATGGGTCGTAATATTGATAAGACATATATCCAAATGCGAATGTTAAATACAGGTAAAGGACCTGCTGTAAGAGCTTTACGTGCTCAGGCTGATAAATTTGCCTATCAAACAGAATTAAAACAAACACTTGAAAAACAAGAAAATTTAGATTTGCGTCAAGGAATTGTGGAGAAACTAATTGTTGAAGATAACGTCGTTAAAGGTGTAGAGATTACAACAGGGTCGAAATTCTACAGTAAAGCGGTTATTATCACAGCAGGAACTGCTCTTCGTGGTGAAATTATTATTGGTGAATTAAAATATTCTTCAGGACCGAACAACTCGTTACCATCAATTGGCTTAGCTAATAATCTGAAAGAGCTTGGTTTAGAGATTGAACGATTTAAGACCGGGACACCACCTCGTGTGAAATCAAGTTCGATAAATTATGACGTAACAGAGATTCAACCGGGAGATACAACACCTAATCATTTTAGTTTTGAAACGGCAGATGAAGAGTACAAACAAGAACAATCACCTTGTTGGTTAACCTATACCAATTTAGAGACTCATGAAGTGATTCGTGAAAATTTACATCGCGCTCCTATGTTTACTGGGATTGTTGAAGGTGTGGGTGCTCGTTATTGTCCGTCAATTGAAGATAAGGTGGTTCGTTTTAGTGACAAGCCAAGACATCAAATATTCTTAGAACCAGAAGGCGCTAATACAGAAGAAGTTTATGTTCAAGGTTTATCAACTTCATTACCAGAAGATGTCCAACATGATATCGTTCGTAGTGTAGCGGGTCTTGAAAACGCTGAAATTATGCGTAGTGGTTATGCTATTGAATATGATGTAGTCGTTCCTCATCAATTAAGACCAACATTAGAAACTATGAAAATTGAAGGGTTATACACTGCTGGTCAAACAAATGGAACATCAGGATATGAAGAAGCTGCTTGCCAAGGTTTAATGGCAGGAATCAATGCTTCTTTAAAGATTCAAGGAAAAGAGCCTCTTGTTTTAAAAAGAAGTGATGCATATATCGGTGTGCTAATTGATGATTTGGTCACTAAAGGAACGAATGAACCTTATCGTTTACTAACTTCACGGGCTGAATATCGTTTATTATTACGTCATGATAATGCGGATTTACGTTTAACAGAGATGGGTCATGAAATTGGTTTAGCTGATGAAGTTCGTTATACAGAGTATCTTAAGAAAAAACAAGAAGTTGAAGCTGAGATGATTCGTCTAAAAAAAGTCCGCTTAAAACCGACAAAAGAATTACAAGTTTATTTAGTAGAAAAAAATAGTGCCGAATTAAAAGATGGGATTTTAGCAGCTGATTTATTAAAGCGACCAGAATTATCTTATCAAGATATTGCGAAATTTGCAGGAGAGGACAGTTTAACTGTTCCTCGTTATGTTTACGAGCAAGTGGAAATTCAAGTGAAATATGAAGGTTATATTAAAAAAGCTAATGACAAAGTAGAAAAATTGAAACGCATGGAAGCTAAACGCATTCCAGATAATATCGACTATACCAAAGTAAATAGTTTAGCAACAGAAGCAGTTCAGAAATTAGAAAAAATCCGCCCTGAAACGATTGCTCAAGCCAGTCGGATTAGTGGTGTTAACCCGGCGGATATTAGTATTTTGATGGTGTATATTGAACGAGGTAGAATAGCAAAAAGAGATGAGGAAAAGGCTTAGAAATATGCCTTTTTTTCTTGGTTAAATTACTTTGAGTATTAGTAATCCTTAACAGAAAGATTATTTTTGTGTATACTGGTTGAGTAGTATTACTCAAGGAGGTTTCTGATGGGAAATCAGCAGATTAAAGAGTTTATTGATAGTAAAGAGAATAGATTTTTTGATAGAAAAAGCGCTAGAATAGCACCTAAAGATATTATTAGACATATTATCGGATTTTCCAATGCTTCTGGAGGTAAATTAGTCATTGGCATTGAAGATAATGGTGAAATATCAGGTTTTAATTATGAAAAGGCTAATTCGATAGAGTCTTTTAGAGAAAGTATTTATATGTACACTAAACCAACGCCAATTTTTGGATTTAAGGAAATTGATGTTGTAAATAAAAATGGAATAGAAGATAAAATTCTTGTAATAGATGTAGAAGTGAGTACTGACAGTGTTATTAGTAATAATAAAGAAGAATGTTTTTTGCGAATGGGTGATAATACTAAAAAATTAAATCATAAGCAAATAACACAACTAGAATATGATAAAGGTCAAAGAAGTTTCGAGGATGAACTTATTAGACAAAGTAGTATAGAAGATATAGATGAAGAATTGTTAGGTAGGTATAAGGAGCATCGGAATTGTTTGCATTTGAGCAGTGTTCAATTGTTAGAGGCAAGAGGCTTTATGAGAAATGGGGAAGTCACCAATGCAGGAATCCTTTTATTCGGAAAGAATACGTTTAAGTATTTGCCAAATTGTAGATTGAGATTTATCAGGTACGATGGCCTAAAAAGTATGACAGGAAAAAGAATGAATATTATAAAGCAATTTGACTATGAAGAACCTATTCCGCTATTAATAGAAAGTGCCGCTAGAGATATAAAAGCACAACTAAGAGATTTTCAGTATTTAGGTGATGATGGTATGTATGTTTAAGAGGATTGCTGAATATCCTGAATTTGCATGGTTTGAGGGCATTGTGAATGCGGTAACGCATAGAAATTATTCTTTTAGAGGAGATCACGTTCGTGTAGAAATGTATGATGATAGATTAGAAATACATAGCCCAGGTGATTTACCTAACATAGTAACCATCGAGAACATGCGTAAAACTCGATATTCTAGAAATCCAAGAATAGCTAGAATATTAACCGAATTCGGATGGGTAAGGGAGATGAATGAAGGTGTTAATCGTATTTATGATGAGATGGAATCCTTCTTCTTGAAAAATCCGGTTTATAGTGAACCAGAGGGTAATTCAGTGCGTTTAGTTTTAGAAAATAATATTTTAACTAGAACATTGCGAACATCAGAAAGATTAGATGACTATATAAAAAATACTTATAAGGAAAATTTAAACGAAGTTGAATTAGCCGTAATAGTTTATTTATATAATGAACATAAAATAAATGTCACTCAAGCAGCGAGTGTACTAAATAAAAGTAAAAGCTGTTCTAGAGGGATTTTAAAAAAAATGTTCAATAAAAATTTAATAGAATGGCATGGTTCTAGTTTTAGTGATCCAACTCAATACTATAGCTTAATAAAGTAGGGTAAAGTAGGGTAAAGTAGGGTAAAGTAGGGTAAAGTAGGGTAAATGAATTACTAAAATGTTTCACATGAAACATTTTAGTAAAGGTAATCTTTAGACGAAGTGGAACCTTCATGCTAAAATGAAGTAAGTCAATTATATAGGAGGCACTTTTTATGAGTAAATGGTATGAAAAGAAACGATATCTAGTCCCTATTTCAATTATTGCTAGTGTTTTTGGTATTGTATGGATTGGTAGGACGCTAGGTGAAAAAGATGACCTTGAGTTTAATCCAGACTATTATAAGAAAAAAGAAGCGCCGATTTTTATAAAAAAATAACCAAAAGAAAACTTACAACTCAAAAGTGTAAGTTTTTTATTATGGATTGATTGATAAGCATTGAATTTTTAACATAATTAAGTTAGAGTAAGAGTATCCGTGAAACATTTTTGTTTCACAATAAGGAGAAGTGTAATGAAACCAGAAACTTTTAGACAAGAACTTGCTAAAATAGGCATTGATTTATCAGATACTCAAATGAAACAGTTTCACCGTTATTATGAATTATTAGTTGAATGGAATGAAAAAATTAATTTAACAGCTATTACTAATCTAGAAGACGTTTATTTGAAACACTTTTATGATTCAATTACTTTAGCTATTAGTTTAGATTTTAAAAATGAGAATTATTCTTTATGTGATGTCGGATCAGGAGCGGGTTTTCCGAGTATACCAATAAAAATTGTTTACCCTAACCTAAACATATCTATTGTAGACTCTTTGAATAAACGGATTAAATTTTTAACCCTGTTATGTGAAGAATTACATTTGGATAATGTTAATTTATACCATGATAGAGCAGAAACGTTTGGACAAAACAAAGCTCATAGGGAAACCTATGATTTAGTCACAGCAAGAGCGGTAGCTAGATTAAATGTCTTGTCCGAATTATGTATACCACTTGTTAAAAAAGGTGGTAAATTTTTAGCGCTGAAAGCAGCTAAGAGTGAAGAAGAAGTAATTGAAAGTAAAAAATCAATTGCCATTTTAGGTGGTAAATTAGTAGAAGAAGTTGAAATAATTTTACCTTTTAATGAAGATAAGCGTTATGTTGTAGTAATAGAAAAGAAAAAAGAAACCCCTAAAAAATATCCTAGAAAACCAGGGACACCCAATAAAAGTCCCTTAATGTAGTAAGTCAGTATAAAATTTAGAGTGATAAATATTGGAGGAAGCACGATGGTACGAATAATATCAGTTGCAAATCAAAAAGGTGGCGTGGGTAAAACCACTACCACAGTCAATCTAGGCGCATGTTTGGCATCTGCGGGTAAGAAAATATTACTTGTTGATATGGATGCACAGGGAAACGCTACAAGTGGAATTGGCATAAAAAAATCAGATGTCTCACAAGATATTTATGATGTATTAGTTAACGAAGTCCCGATTAGAGAAGTGATTCAAGAAACAGCTCGGGAAAATCTACATATTGCCCCAGCTACGATTCAATTATCTGGTGCAGAAATAGAGTTAACATCAATGATGGCGCGTGAATCACGTCTTAAGATGGCTTTAAAAGAAATTGAAATGGACTACGATTATATCTTGATTGATTGCCCTCCTTCCTTGGGTCATTTAACTATTAATTCGTTTTCAGCTAGTGATTCAATTTTAATTCCTGTTCAATGCGAATATTACGCTTTGGAAGGATTAAGCCAGTTACTTAATACGATTCGTTTGGTTCAGAAACACTTCAATCCTGATTTAAGAATTGAAGGGGTACTGTTAACTATGTATGATGCTAGAACGAATCTTGGTTCTGAAGTAGTCGAAGAAGTTAGAAAATACTTTAGAGAACGAGTATATGACACGATCATCCCAAGAAATGTTAGATTGTCTGAGGCTCCAAGTCACGGAAAATCAATTATTGATTATGATCCAAAATCAAAAGGCGCTGAATTTTACCATGCCTTAGCGAAAGAAGTGATGAATCATGAGCAAGACTAATAAAGGTTTAGGCAGAGGAATCGATGCGCTATTTAAAGATTTTTCAGAGATTGAAGAAGTAGATATAACCAATGAAACAATCATGGAAATTCCTTTAGAAGAATTAAGACCTAACCCGTATCAACCAAGAAAAACATTTGATGAAAAAGCATTAGACGAATTAGCAAAATCAATTAAACAATCTGGTGTATTTCAACCAATCATTGTTAGAAAATCGACAATTAAAGGTTATGAAATCATTGCCGGAGAGCGTCGCTTTAGAGCGTCTAAATTAGCTGGGAAACAAACAGTTCCTGCAATTGTTAGAGAATTTGACGAAGCCCGAATGATGCAAATTGCTGTTTTAGAAAATTTACAACGTGAAGATTTAAGTCCGATGGAAGAAGCAGAAGCTTACGAAATGTTAATGAAAAATCTTAAATTAACCCAAGTTGAATTAGCAGAGCAATTAGGAAAAAGTCGTCCGTACATTGCTAACTATTTGAGACTTCTAACACTACCACAAGTAGTTAAGGATTTAGTCCAAAAAGAATCGCTATCTATGGGGCAAGCAAGAACTCTTTTAGCACTAAAGGATACAGAACAGATTATTCCTTTAGCTAATCGAGTATTAAAAGAAGGCTTAACAGTCCGTCAGTTAGAGCAAATTGTTTCTGATATGAATGATGCCCAAGGATTACCTATTAAAAAAGGGAAAAAAGTAGTTAAACCAAAACCTTACTATATTAAAGCGAGTGAAGATCGTTTGATGGATAAATTCGGAACAAGTGTTGCTATTCAAGAAAAAGAAGGCAAAGGTAAGATTGAAATCGAATATCTTTCTCAAGCTGATTTAACTCGAATTTTAGATATCTTAGAGATCCAATTGGATTCAACTAATTAAGTATAACTTGTCTCTAGAAAGAATAAATTTTATCAAGAAAATCACCTTGTTTTGTGGTAGTATATAGCTTGTGTGACCTATTTTTTTGAATGAAAAGGAAGGTGTCATAAATGTATGAATTAGGCGATGTTATTGAAATGAAAAAGGCTCATGCTTGCCAAACCAATCGATGGGAAATTGTTCGAATGGGAATGGATATAAAAATTAAGTGCATCAATTGTCAGCACATTGTGATGATGCCTCGGCGTGAATTTGACAAAAAAATGAAAAAAATTCTTGAAAAAAAGAGTGAAGAAAAATAAAGAAAGAGTGATAATTAAATGGCGTTAACAGCAGGAATCGTAGGTTTACCAAACGTTGGTAAATCAACATTATTTAATGCAATTACAAAAGCGGGAGTCGAAGCGGCTAATTATCCGTTTGCAACAATTGATCCAAATGTGGGAATGGTAGAAGTACCAGATAATCGTTTAGATGAGTTAACAAAATTAGTAAAACCTAAAAAAACAGTGCCAGCAACATTTGAGTTTACAGATATCGCTGGAATTGTAAAAGGTGCCAGTAAGGGTGAAGGGTTAGGAAATAAATTCTTAAGTAACATTCGCCAAGTTGATGCCATCTGTCATGTAGTTCGTTGTTTTGATGATGATAATATTACTCACGTTGAGGGACGTATTGATCCTTTAGACGATATCGAAATTATTAACTTAGAACTTATTTTTGCCGATTTAGAATCAGTGGAAAAACGCTATTCTCGTGTATCTAAACTTGCTAAAACAAAAGACAAAGATGCAGTAGCAGAACTTTCAGTTTTAGATAAAGTAAAACCAGTTCTTGAAGCTGGTAAATCAGCTCGTTCAATCGAATTTACAGATGAAGAATTACCAATTGTTAAAGGGTTATTCTTATTAACAACTAAACCCGTTCTTTATGTGGCGAATGTGTCAGAAGACGAAGTGGCAGATGCTGATAACAATGATTACGTAAAAAAAGTAACAGAATTTGCAGCTTCAGAAAATGCGGAAGTTATTTCTATTTGTGCTCGTGCAGAAGAAGAAATTGCTGAGTTAGATGATGAAGATAAAGCAGACTTTTTAGAAGCTTTAGGTATCGAAGAATCAGGTTTAGATAAATTAATTCGTGCGGCGTATTATTTATTAGGCTTAGCAACTTACTTTACAGCAGGTGAGCAAGAAGTACGTGCTTGGACGTTTAAAAATGGCATGAAAGCACCAGAATGTGCCGGTGTTATCCATACAGATTTTGAACGTGGGTTCATCCGTGCCGAAACAGTTTCTTATGAAGATTTAAAAGAGCATGGTAGCATGTCTACAGCTAAAGAGGCTGGCCGCGTGCGTTTAGAAGGTAAAGAATATATCGTTAAAGATGGCGATGTTATGTTGTTCAGATTTAACGTTTAAAATCAGAAAATAAAGGTGAGTCTATTGGAAGAAAGCAGAGAAGAACTACAACAAAAAGTTGCTCAAAATCGTGAGTTAATGACACAATTAACGAAAAAAAATGATCAATTTATTTTTGATTTAAATAAAGTCTTAGAAGATAGTGACTTATCTGAAGAGAAAAAAGTGTTAGCATTTAATGATATGTTAACAGCTTTGGTTGAAGGACAAAAAACTGGCGTGACAGCCAAACAATTATATGGAACGCCAACGGAAGCTGCGGATGCGATTATAAACGCTCCAGAACCGCTAGCTGACATGACATTTGGTAAAATCATGTTAGATAACTTCTTGATGATGTTTGCTTTCCTTGCTGTAATGGTTGGCTTGATGAGCATGCTATCAAAAGCTGGACAAGCACCACAAGGAATTTTAGCAACGGTTATTGGTGCAATGGCCGGAGCGTTTTCATTCTATTTAATCTATAAATTTATTTATAGTTACGATCAACCAGGAGCGGACCAAAGTAAACGTCCAGGTGGATTAAAATCAGGCCTTATCATGGCTTTATGTTTTGTTCCATGGTTATTTGTTTACACGATTGCTTCGTTCCTACCAGCAGCGATAAACCCACCAGTAGATCCTATTTTGAGTATCGCTTTAGGAGCAATGTCATTTGCTATACGTCACTGGTTAAAGAAAAAATACAATTTAAGAAGCACATTCTTTATGGGTCGATAAATCGGGGTTCAAAAGGCAGCTCCTACGACAACTTCAAAGATTATAATTAATCCAAAAAGCGGGATTGATTATAATTTTTTCCAGTTGCTTGGAGCAAAGTACCTTTTTCACCACCTAGTTGTTAAATATTGCTAAATCTAATCAAAGAACTTGATTAGATTTTTTTATATATTCGTCTAATAAATTGACGAATCGTATTTTTTTTGGTATGTTTTTATATAAAAATAAAATTAAAGGAGTGCTATTTTCTAATGACAAATTGGGAAACAAAATTTACCAAAAAAGGTTTTACATTCGATGATGTTTTATTAATTCCGGCTGAGAGTCACGTGCTACCAAACGATGTGGATTTATCTGTGGAACTTGCGCCCAATTTAAAGCTAAATATTCCTATCATGAGTGCTAGTATGGATACTGTAACAGATAGTAAAATGGCAATTGCTATGGCAAGACAGGGTGGTTTAGGTGTCGTTCATAAGAATATGTCGATTGAGAAACAAGCAGATGAAGTGAGAAAAGTAAAACGTTCTGAAAGTGGCGTTATCATTGATCCATTCTTTTTAACACCAGATAGCTTAGTAGCAGAAGCAGAAAATTTAATGGCTACTTACCGAATCAGTGGCGTTCCGATTGTTGAGACATTAGAAAATAGAAAATTAGTTGGTATTTTAACTAACCGAGATTTACGATTTATCTCTGATTACCAACAACCTATTTCAGGAGTGATGACGAAAGAATATTTAGTCACAGCTCCTGTAGGAACATCTTTAAAAGATGCAGAAAATATTTTACAAAAACATAAAATAGAAAAATTACCTATCGTTGATGAAGAAGGTAAATTGAGTGGTTTAATTACCATCAAAGATATTGAAAAAGTAATTGAATTTCCTAATGCAGCAAAAGATAAACACGGTCGTTTACTTGCAGCAGCAGCTGTTGGTGTAACAAGTGATACTTTCGAGCGTTCAGTAGCACTAATTGAAGCTGGTGTGGATGCGTTAATTATTGATACAGCTCATGGACATAGCGCACCTGTTATTCGTAAAATTAAAGAAATTCGTGAAAAATTCCCAGAGGTAACGTTAATTGCGGGGAATGTCGCAACAGCTGAAGGAACACGTGCTTTATATGAAGTGGGTGTTGATATTGTTAAAGTTGGAATTGGACCTGGATCGATCTGTACAACACGTGTTGTAGCAGGAGTAGGTGTTCCTCAATTATCAGCAATCTATGACGCAGCTAGTGTCGCTCGCGAGTATGGTCGTTCAATTATTGCTGATGGCGGCATTAAATATTCTGGAGATATTGTTAAAGCTTTAGCTGCTGGTGGCCATGCTGTAATGCTTGGATCGATGTTAGCTGGTACAGATGAATCACCAGGTGAATTTGAAATCTACCAAGGGCGTCGTTTTAAAACTTATCGTGGTATGGGATCTCTTGGAGCAATGGAAAAAGGGTCAAGTGATCGCTACTTCCAAAGTTCAGTCAATGAAGCCAACAAGTTAGTTCCAGAAGGCATTGAAGGACGTGTCGCTTATAAAGGTAGCGCTCAAGATATTGTTTTCCAAATGCTAGGCGGTTTACGTGCAGGGATGGGTTATGTTGGCGCTGGTAATTTAAAAGAGTTACGCGATGATGCTCAATTCGTTCAAATGAGCGGTGCTGGTTTACGTGAATCTCATCCTCATGACGTTCAAATTACAAAAGAAGCACCAAATTATTCAATCGAATCATAATAAAAAGAGGGTGGGTCAAAAGTCGTTTTACTCTGAGCAACTGGAGGCAAAAACGAACAATCGGTCTTTTTGATTGATCGTTTTTGGTGAAGTTGTCGTGAGAGCAGATTTTTTATCCCCTGACTATTAAAAATTATTTGTATAATCGAGTAGAGGAAAAAGTTAAATAACTTTTTGCCCCTCTCACACCACCGTAC
>CAUQFM010000017.1:0-24692 GCA_963517295.1 uncultured Vagococcus sp. | reverse complement strand
TGCTCCAAGCAACTGGAGGAAATCACACGTACAAAGAAAGAGACCTATGACTAACCAGTCACAGATCTCTTTCTTTTACTTTCTATTCAAACCCTTTTACTACATCTTGAATCATCAATTCTGTTGACTCAATCCCACCACCTGATAAATACCACACATCTGGTGTTAACGTAATTACTTTACCATTTTTACCAGCATTTGTTTGTTTCACTAACACATTGTCTGCCACATTGTTTTTGCTGTCATCTCCACCAATTGCTTTGGTACGGTCAATAACAAACAACACATCTGGATTTTTTTCTAAAACATATTCGTATGATATTTCTTGACCATGAGTTGAGGCTTCGATTTTGTCATCTGCCATTGCCACACCAAATGTGTCATGCACAATCCCAAAGCGAGAACCTTTACCATAAGCTGATAAAGAACCTTCGTTAACTAAAGTCACTAAGCCTTTTTTCTTACTTGCTTCTGCTTTTTCTTTCAGGTCTTTGATATCTGTTTCTAATTTAGTTATTTTTTCTTTAGCAACTTCTTCTTTATC
Organism: uncultured Vagococcus sp.; assembly: GCA_963517295.1. Taxonomy (GTDB): domain Bacteria; phylum Bacillota; class Bacilli; order Lactobacillales; family Vagococcaceae; genus Vagococcus. The sequence goes on along the minus strand of CAUQFM010000017.1, from coordinate 24,148 downwards.
AAAAATAGTTCCTAAAGTTTCGATATTTTGTTTCGTTGATTCCCATGTTTTGGCACTGTCCACACCAAGGTAAAGCGTTGGCGCAATTTTTTCTAAGTCTTTTTGAGCATCTTGTTGACGACCTGAAATAATGATTAACTCAGGTTGCATCGCATTAATTTTTTCCATATCTGGTTCTTTAATGCCCCCAGCTGATTCTACTGATTTAAAGGTATCTAAGTATTTTGGTAATGTTTTTAATGGCGCTCCAATCACTGCTTCGCCTACGCCTAATTGATTAATCGTATCAAGAGATCCCATATCAAAAACAACCACTTTTTTTGGATTCTTTGGTACTTCTACTTCTTTACCTTCGCCATCCGTCACTTTAACCGTTTTAACTTTGGCTACTTCACTCATTTTTGTTTCTTTTGCATCTTTCTTAGCATCATTACCACCACATGCTCCTAAAACAAGGGTTGTTAAAGCTAAGACACTAATAAAACCAATTAATTTTTTCTTCATCTATTTTTTCTTCCTTTTCTAATTAAAATATAAACAGAACCGTTTCCCTTCAAGTTCACACACCCGAATACTCATGTCATATAAATCATCTAAGACTTCTTTAGTAATTACCTCGTCGGTTGTTCCTGTTTTAAAAATTTTGCCATATTTCATTGCGACAATATCATCTGCGTAGCTTGCCGCAAAGTTAATATCATGCAGAACAATAATGACTGTTTTCTTTTTTTCATCCACCATTTTACGGATCGTTTTCATTAGTTGTACCGCATGATTCATATCTAAATTATTGAGAGGTTCGTCTAAAAAGATATAATCAGTATCTTGTGCCAAAACCATCGCAATATAAGCTCGCTGTAATTGACCACCGGATAACGTATTGATGTTTTCCTCTGCCAAATCAAGTAAGTTCAGATAACTCAAGCTTTCCGTTATTTTCTCTTGATCAACTTTTGTTAATTTACCTTTACTGTGTGGAAACCTGCCAAATGCTACGAGTTCTCTAACAGTTAAAGTTAATTGAACGCCGTTAGCTTGTTTTAGTATCGCTAATTTTTTAGCTAATTCTTGTTGGTTCCACGCCTTGATTTCATTCTTTTCTAAATAAATACCGCCCTGATCTTTATCTAGTAAACGGCTCATCATTGACAGTAAGGTACTTTTACCCGCACCGTTGGGACCAATAAAAGCCGTTAATTTACCAATCGATACTTCATAATCTATATTACTAACAACTTCTTTGGCACCGTATTTTTTAGTTACTTGACTGACTTCCATCATACGCCTCCTCCTCTCGTTTTTAATAGTTTCCAAATAAAGTAAAGACCGCCACTAAATTCAATGACCACACTTAAAGTTGTGTTCATATGAAAAACTTGCTCCACTAAAAATTGCCCTGAAACAAGAAATAAAATACTAAGAATCGCACCAGATATAAAAAGATACGTATGTTTATACGTTCCTATCCACTGATACGTGACATTGGCAACAATAAAACCTAAAAAGGTAATCGGGCCAATCAATGCCGTAGCTAATGCGACAGATAAACTAATTAAAAATAATAAATATCTTCTAAATCGGTTCACATTAATTCCTAAATTCGTCGCTTGTTCCATTCCCAGATGAAGAACATCTAGTTTTTTAGCAGCTGACATGTAAAGTATCACCAGTAAAATAACTAGTGGAATGACCCATGTTAATAAAGAGACATCCACATTACTGAAACTTGCAAATAATTTCCCTTGCAATTTATCGTATTCATTTGGATCCATCAAAACTTGTAGGAAGGTACTCATACTATTAAAAAGTGTTCCTAAAATCATGCCGATCATTAATAGTAGAAACAAATTTTGTTTTTCTCTTTTTAGTAAGGTTGAAAAAAGAACCACACTCACTAAAACCATTAAAATAATATTTAAAACAAATAATATTGGATTACCTTGCTGCGTATTACCTATTACAAAAAAAAGAATAGTTTGGATTAAAACATACAATGAGTCAAATCCTAAAATACTTGGTGTTAAAAAATGATTCTGGGAAATTGTTTGAAATGTAATCGTCGAAAAGCTTGTTAATATACCAACAATAACAAACGCTAGTAATTTCTTTCCTCTTAGTTGAAGAGCAAATTCCCAATTGCCATAGGTATGATATGTCAAAAAAAGAAAAATCATCCCTAAGGTTAAACAAGTTAAAGCAATAATTTTTATTCCTTGGCGACTTAATAATTGCTTCATTGAGCCTTATCCCCCTTTACTAAAAGAAAAATAAAGACAATACTACCTATTACACCAACAATCAAACTCACTGGCACTTCATATGGTTGTCTAATCACTCGGGATAAAATATCACACATCACTAAAAATAAACTACCTGAAACAGCTGTGATAAATAAAGTCTGCTTCATCTGGTCACCATAAAATTTAGAAACGATGTTAGGAATAACCACACCAATAAAAGGTAATCCGCCAATCGTGACAAGCGTTATACTACTTGCAACTGCCACAAGTAATAATCCTAATAACTGTGTTTTTTCATAATTAAGCCCTACATTGACCGAAATATCCTCCCCCATTCCCACAATAGTGAAACGATAAGCAAAAAAATAACAAATAATCAGTATGGGAACTGAAAAATAAATCAATTCATAATCACCTTTAGTGACTGTAGAAAAGTTTCCCTGGAGCCAAGAAGTCATATTTTGAATGAGTTGAAATTGATAAGCAAAAAAAGTAACCACAGATCCAATGATATTACCAAACATCACGCCAATCAGCGGAATCATAATTTGATTTTTAGCTGGCATCAACTTAATCAATTTCAGAAATAAAAATGTTCCACCAAAGGCAAATAAAAAGGCCACAAATGACCGAGTTAAAATTGATCCCGAGGGAAAAAATAGCATTGCTACAAGCATTCCTAATCGGGCACTATCCATTGTTCCAGCTGTTGTTGGTGATACAAATTTATTTTGTGTTAAATGTTGCATAATTAAACCACAGACACTACTCGTTGCTCCTGCAATAATCAAGCTTGCTGTCCGTGGAATTCTAGTATTCCATAAAACTAATTGTTCTAGTTCGTTAAAATGTAAAAGGTGTAAAATAGAAATGCTTTGGACACCAATAAACAATGACAAACAAGAAAAAAAGATTAGTAAACTAATCGGAAGGTTTTTTTTTAGCAAAATAACGCCACTTTCTAATTGATAATGATTTTCATTTCCAATTAATTTTAACCAAATTGAAACAAAAATGCAACAATTTTCTAAAACATTTCCTACCCCAACCTATGTTATACTTATACTATAAAAATAAGGAAAGGAGTTATGTAATGGCCGGTAAAGATGTACAAGATTATTTAGATAACGCCCTTTACGGAACACCACAAATTAAACCTGATGAGCAAAGAAAATACTTAGGAACATTTAGAGAAAGAGTTGTTTTTGTGCTTACCACTGAGGAAGCAAAGAAATCAATTTTTGACAGCTTTTCTTTAAAACAGTTTACAGATTTTCCAAATGGGACACTACTCATTGATGCTAATTGTGATGTTGCTAGTCAAAATCGTTTAATGAGTTTAGCTCAACGAAAAAATATCGAATTTAAGTTTGTCGATAGAGATGAAAATGCTCTTGTTGATGATGAAATAGCTATCGTCTACGCCTTAGATACTCCAATCGACAGAGAAGATATTTCAGCTAAAAATAACACATCTTATAATAAAAAAATAACAGAAGAACCTAAAACAGAAACAAAAAAAACGGGTTTTTTCAGTAATTTATTCAAATAATCTTCAAATTTACCTGTTAAATTTAATAATATAATAACAAATTAAGTGAGGTAAGATATGACGTTCAATAAATTAAAAGAAAAGAAAATTTTGGTCCTTGTCGCTTCTGTTTCCTTGGTTGCCCTTATATTATTTGGTGCTATTTCTAAAAATAATTCCTTTCACGCTGAATCTAAAACAAAACTAACTAAGCAAGATGCTATAACAAATGGCGTTGATACACTTGTTGATGAATCTAACATGTTTGGTACGCTTGTTATGATGAAAAATGGTGAAGCTGTTTATACACAAAGTTACGGAATGGCTGATGAGGAACAAAAAACAAAAAATAGTCAAGATATCATCTATCCTATCGCTTCCTTACAAAAAAGTATGACAGCTGTTATGATTGCTCAGTTGATTAGTGAGAATAAACTGGCTTATGACACAACGATCGATAAATTTTACGAAGACTTCGATCATGCAGATGAGATTACTATTCGAGATTTGATTGATCATACTAGCGGATATGTGATGCCAGAAGCAGCAGGTGACTCTGTTCTAAGTACTGAGCAAGAACAGTTAGAAAATGCCTTAAAAACAAATGACTATACGGATGATCATTCTTATCAATATTCTAATGGTAACTATTCTCTTTTAGCAGGAATTATCATGAAGTTAGATGATCGATCATACGAAGAAAGTTTACAAACAAGAATTCTTAATCCACTTAATATGAAACAAACCTATCTTTGGAATAATTTACCTAGTGATGCTCAATTACCAAAAGAGTACTTCTACCAAGAAAATAAAAATTATCAAACAGATACACTTGTTTATTCAGAAGAATTAATGAGTACTCTTTTAGGCGCTGGCAATATTTATGCTACAGCAGAAGATGTGGCTCGTTTTGAAACATCATTAAATAATGGTGTTTTACTAAAAGATGAAGAATATCTTGAATTATTTGGTATTCAACATAATGACTTAATGGCTCGTACCGGAAATATCTCTTCTTTAGGTACATCTGGTGGTTATAGTAGCTATGTTTATGGTGATATTACCAATCAAAATGTCGTTGTTTTCCTTGTTAATCAATCAACACGAGAAGATACTTCTTCATTAATGGATAATCTTTATCAACAATTACAAGAATTTTAATTAATAGTTAAAAGGAGTGGTTAGATGGACAAAGCTACAATGATAAAAAAAGAATTAGCTCAAGCTTTACACGCTCATATTATGTTACTAAAGGATATTGATACAATTGACGCTAGGTCAGATGAAGGTTTGCGCTTTATCTTTAAAAGCTTTGGCTTTATGTTAGAAAGAATCCCAGAAGCTTTAGTTTCTGAGAATGAAGAAGATATTTATTTTGCAGCATTTCAATATTATAATTTGTTAGCAGAGTTAAAAAACAACTTAACTTTATCTTATCCACATCTAACATCTGTTGATTTATCTCACTTCCCAGATGCACATGTTGCTATTCTGAATGAATGGTGGGAAGAAAAAACTGGTCTTAAAGTAGACGAACCAACGAAACAAACGATGACACTGTAGGATGAAATGAAAAAGATGAGATTGACTATGTATGGTAGTCAATCTCATCTTTTTGGTTTGTTATAAAGAATTTTTATTTCACTAATTCTGGATAAAGTAACCTCAACACATCCATTGTCAGTCTGCGATTTTCTCCTGAAAATGGGTAAATATGCATGTGCATTGCAGGATTAAAATTCCCCTCAATAATACCATATGTATCACTCTCTTTTGTTCCAAAAATATTTCTATCTGGAATAATCAAATCAATTCCACAGATAACAGCACCTAAACTTTCAGTCGCTGCTTCGGCAATTTTTTTATAACTTTCATCCATCTCATCTGTGATATCAATCGAATCTCCACCTGTACTCACATTGGAATTTTCACGTAAATAAACAACTTGACCTTTTTCTGGGACACTAGCAGTTGTCAATCCTTGTTCTTTTAACATCAATTGTTCCAAGTCACCTAATTGAATTAATTCCAGTGGCGCACGATGATTCGTTCCTCTTAAACTATCTTGGTTTTTCTCAGAAACTAGCGATTCAATCCTTCGAACACCATCTCCAACAACATTAGCTGGGACACGTAACATGACAGCTCTTGTTTTTCCATCCAAAATAAAAAATCGGTATTCTGTTCCTGGTAAAAACTCTTCCACTAAGATATCTGTGTCTTCTTTAAATGCAATTTCTAATGCCTTTTGATAATCTTCTAATGAAGCACCCTCTTTAAAAATTGAAATACCTAACCCATAGTTAGTTGATTTGGGCTTCACAACAAAACCTTTATTAGCAAATAATTCATAACTCAATTCAGCTTTTTCAATACTAGAAAATTCTTTTCCTAAAGGAACTCTAAAACCAGCTTTAGCTAAAACTTTTTTTGTCACTGTTTTATTCTCCATGAGTAATGGCACAACATAAGAATCTTTACTTGTCATGTTGCCATTTTTAACATACTCTACTTTTTTATTGAAAGTTAGTTTTAAAAATTGATCGTTTTCATCTAAAACTTCAATTTTCACACCTTTTTGAATCGCATCAAACATCAAAATTTGTGTAGACAATTCCATTTGACGATAACCAGATAACTGATAGGGCTTTTCTAAAGCTTTTGCGTAGTAATCTGCGGCTAATTGTGTGCCTAATTCTTTATTACTCATATTTGATTTTTGCTCTTTTAAAACAATTCTAGCGGCTAGTGTTTCCTCTGGATTTTCTAGTTTTGATTCAGCTACTTCAATCACTGCTTGTTGTTCTTTTGTTAGTCCAATATGTTGAGCCATTTCTTTCATCTCTGATAATAACCATAGACCTTCTTTTAAATAAGATGTTTGATTGATTGGATGTTCCAGAGATACTTCTTCATTAATCAATGTCCCTTTAGCTAACAGCTCATCTGAGCTTTCTGCTTTTTCATCTAACCATAACATGGTCATCACAAATAAATGTAAGAATGTTAAGGTTTCTTCTGAAATGCCGTATTCAGAAAATGGATCTAAATCGATATTTCTAAGTTCAATATAAGAAACACCTTTTTCTAGTAACTCCTCTAAATCATCCGTTCCTCTTAAACGCACAGAAGAATAAAACTCTTTGGCTTCGATCAAATCACCATTATCGATTAAATGCTCGATATCAGCTACGTATTTTTCAATTGATTCGTAAGATGCCTTGATTTCTGGGCGATTGGTATAACCAAAATGACTATTTCTAATACTTCTAACAGGCTCATCCGGACGCTCATCCAAGAAATAGCCTTCTTCTGCAAAAGGACTTGCTCCAAATAAATAAGTAATCAACCAGCGATATCTTAAGTAATGACGAGATGTTTTCAAATAAAGCTCTGTTCTAAACGTTTCAAAGGGTTGAGTTGTTTGTGCATCTTCATATAATTTCTGAATCATCTCTGCTGAGAATTCAAAATTATAATGAATTCCACTCACCATTTGTTTTCTTTTACCGTAAACTTTTGCCAAATAACGGCGGTAATTCACGTCCCCTTGATCACTAAGTTTTGCAATCACAATGCCACGATTACATTTTGGTAGTACGGGTGGCATACTTAGCGGCCATAGTCTTTCTTTATCATCTAAAGAACGCAACGTCACATCATGAAGCGCGCCTAAAAAACGTAGGGTTTCTTCATTTGTTTCAAAAACTGGGGTAATTAATTCAATTTGTGTTTCACTAAAATCTGTTTGGATGTAAGGATGGAAATCTCGTGAACCTACTTTTTTAGGATGATCTGTTTTGGCGAGATCACCTAACGGGGTCACACGTTGGCTTTCTTTTTCTAAACCAAGTCGAAACTCTTTAAATAAGGGTTTAATTGTTTCAGATGCTAGTCTATTTTTGATTGCTTTCATTTGTCTTCACCTTATGCCTTTTTTTCTTTTACATTTGTAAACTATTATACCACTTCATAAAATCTTTCTCTAAAATTATGTTTCAAAAAGCTAACAAAAAATAAGTTGTAAGAAAATCAATGACGATTTCCTAACAACTTATCTTTTTTAAAATCAGATTTTTTTCTTCAACATTCCCAATACAATCGCACTTACTAATGAACCGATTAAGATAAATGCTAAGTAAAGGATTGGTTTGTTAACTAACATGATAACAAAAATCCCACCATGTGGCGCCATTAATTTAATACCAGCACCACCGACTAAAGCGCCTGTTAAAGCTGAACCAACAACAAAACTCGGAATCATTTTTAAAGGATCTGCCGCTGCAAATGGAATGGCACCTTCTGTAATAAATGAAAATCCCATGACTAAGTTTGTTAAGCCCGCATCTTTATCTTTTTTCGTAAATTTATCTTTGAATAAAATCGTTGCAATAGCAATCGCAAGTGGTGGAACCATCCCACCAGCCATAACCGCTGCCATCATTGGGCTACCACCTGTTGCGACAGTTGCTGCAAGCGTTCCTGTTCCAAATACATAAGCGGCTTTATTCACTGGGCCACCTAAGTCAATCGCCATCATACCACCTAATAAAGCACCAAGTAAGGCAGCATTTCCACCAGATAAACCATTTAAGAAATTGTTCAATCCGTCATTGATCGCTGCCATTGGAACATTCACAACTAGCATGATTACTCCTGTGATTAATACACCAAAGAGTGGATAGAATAAAATCGTTTTGATACCATCTAATGATTTTGGTAAGCCTTTAAGAACTTTTCTTAAAAATTCTACCACGTACCCTGCAATAAAACCTCCTAGTAAAGCGCCTAAGAAACCTGCTCCACCAGTATTAGCTAACGCACCTGCTGCAAAACCAACAACCAAACCAGGTCGATCAGCAATACTTGATGCAATGAATCCTGCTAAAACGGGTAACATAAATCCAAAAGCAGCTCCACCGATTGTATTTAATTGAGCTGCTAACTCATGATAGCTACCTAATTTTGATAACTCAGCTTGTGGAACACCCATAAACTGATCCACCATGAATGATAAGGCGATGATAATTCCACCACCAATAACAAATGGTAACATGTGACTAATCCCGTTCATCAGGTGTTTATAAATTTGAGAACCAATACTACCAGAACCAGAGTCCGTTTGCTCTTCCCCTTGAGCATTTCCACTATGGTGATAGATTGGCGCTTCTTGTCCAACGGCTAAATTAATTAATTCTTCTGTTTTTTTGATACCATCACTGACTGGACGATTGACTAAATGCTTTCCTTCAAATCTAGCCATCTCGACATTTTTATCTGCAGCAACAATGACTCCTGTTGCTCGCTTGATATCCTCAGTTGTTAAGCGATGTTTAACCCCTTCAGAACCATTTGTTTCAACCTTAATCTCTACATTCATCTCTTTGGCTTTATTTTTTAACGCATCTTCTGCCATATAAGTGTGAGCAATCCCTGTCGGACAAGCCGTTACTGCAATAACAAAAGGACGATTGGTTTCTGTTGGAACTTCCGCTTCTTCTGTGGCTTGTGCTTTATCGTATTCTTTTTGCGCCATATCAAAAATTGAAATAACCGCTTCTGGATCTGTTGCTTTTTTTAACGAAGTAATTAAATCTGGGTTTAAAAGTAAACGAGACAATCCAGCTAAAGCTTGTAGATGCGTGTCATTTGCTCCTTCTGGGGCAGCAATCATAAAAAATAGGAAAGTTGGTTGACCATCTAACGCTTCATAATCTATTCCCTTTGAACTTTTAGCAAACAAAACAGTTGGCTTAACCACTGCACTATTTTTAGAATGAGGCATCGCAATTCCATCCCCTAAACCAGTTGACGTTTGCTCCTCACGTTTGATAATACCTGCTTCAAAAACTTCTTGATTATTAATTCGACCTGCTTGATACAATTTACCAACCATTTCTTTAATAGCTGATTTTTTATCCGTCGCTTCTAAATCCATAATCATACAATCCATTGCTAATAAATCAATTACTTTCATCATTAATCCCCCTATTTTTTATCACGTTAATTTATTTATTATTACTTTTTCGACTAATGCTAAAATATCTTTCCCTGGTGCTAAATCATCATTAAAGGCTGTCGCACTTCCCGAAGCGACACCGTATTTGAAGGCTTCTAACGTATCATCCCCTTGAGATACTTGACTAACAAAGCCTGCAACCATCGAATCCCCTGCTCCGACTGAATTTTTTAAATTTCCAATTAATCCAGGCGCTCGATAAACTCCTGTTTCATTGAATAACGCTGCACCATCTTTCCCCATTGACAGTAAAACGTTTTTTGCTCCCATTTCCACTAGTTTTTGACCATATGGAATCATCTCTTCAAAATTGTTGAAAGATGTTTTAAATATATCTGCTAGTTCATGATGATTCGGTTTGATTAGAACGGGTTCAAATTTTAATATATCGAGTAATTTTTCACTACTAATATCTACGACAAATGGAATTTTTAACTCACTTACTAATTGAACTAAATCTAGATAGACATCTTCAGATAACCCTTTAGGAATACTTCCAGAAAAAACAATTAAATCAGTCGTTTTGCAATCTGACAATTGCGCTTTTAAAGCTTGCAAGTGAACATTTTCGATTATTGGCCCTTGACCATTAATCTCTGTTTCAACCTCACTTTTCAACTTGATGTTAATCCGTGTATCCCCAGGAACTTCAATAAAATCAGTGATTAATCGTTCTTCACTCAATTTATTTCTAATAAAAGTACCCGTAAATCCACCCACAAAGCCTAAGTTAGTTGACTCTATTCCTAAATTTTTTAAAATTCTAGATACATTAATTCCTTTACCACCTGGAAATTTATATTCTTCCGTTGTCTTATTAAGTTGATCTACTTGAAATTCAGGAACGCGAATTACGTAGTCAATGGCTGGATTTAAGGTCACTGTATAAATCATTTTAAAACCTCCTTGATTGTTGTTTTATTTTGGAGACGTTCTTTTTGATCTTCTTGTAAATAATCCGTGATCAGCAACGCTTCTTCTATATTGCCAATTTTAGAAAAGTTAACTTTATCAATTTTAGTTCCGTCTGCTAAAACAAAAACATGTTGCGCTTGATGCATGGCAACTTTTTTAATTGCCGCTTCTTCGGCATCCACTGTTGTATAACCATATTCATCATGAACACCATTTGCTCCCATAAAAGCCTTATCAAAATAGCACATTTTAATTTGTTCAATCGCTTGATGACTGACTGCCGCTTTTGTGGTATTTCTAATCGTTCCACCAATCATCGTTATTTGAAGACCTAAATCAATTCCTGCACTGGCATGTTGAACAGAATTGGTCACAACATGGATTTTTTTATCCTTTAAAAACGGTAACATTTCATAAGTCGTTGTACCCGCATCCAGATAGATAAACTCTCCCTCTGTGACAAGTGATGCAGCATATGCCCCAATTAAATTCTTTTCGTGAAGGTTTTTGGCTGATTTTTCCGCCATATTTAGTTCCGCCTCTAACTTAATCGTTCGCTTGGCTCCACCATGAACACGTCTTAAAATACCTTCCGCTTCCATTTCTTGTAAATCACGACGAATCGTTGATTCTGAAACATCCAATGATGACATTAATTCTCTTGTTTTAATGATATTTTTTTCATTTAACAAATATAAAATCGCTTGTTGTCTTTCTTCCGTTAACATAATGATCACTCCATACTTTTATAATACTATCAAATACATTCTTTTTCAATCAAAAACATTCATATAAAAAAAATAACTGTCAATTTCTGACAGTTATTTTTTTTATTTAGTAAATTTTTTCCAGTTACTCAGAGCAGAACGTTCAAAAATGCACTCTTAGTAGTCCGGCTTTTTTGACCTACTCTTTCGGTAACTTCACTATCAATAGTCAATCACAAAACGATTGATTATTGATACCTCCAGTTACTCAGAGCAGAACGTTCAAAAGTGCACTCTTAGTAGTCCGGCATTTTTGACCTACTCTTTCGGTAACTTCACTATCAATAGTCAATCACAAACCGATTGATTATTGATACCTCCAGTTACTCAGAGCAAAACGTTCAAAAATGCACTCTAGTCTTCATGCATTTCCATTAGGTCTTTGAATAATCCGTAGACAAATTGGTTTGGATCGAAGTCTTCAATATCTGTAATTTTTTCGCCTAATCCGACTAATTTAACAGGTAGGTGTAATTCATTACGAATGGCTAGAACCATTCCACCTTTAGCTGTTCCGTCTAATTTAGAAAGAACAATTCCTGTCACATCTGTCGTATCTTTAAATTCTTTGGCTTGAACCATTGCATTTTGACCTGTCGTTGCATCTACTACCAATAAAACTTCATGAGGTGCTGAAGGATATTCGCGCTCTATAACACGTTTCATTTTTTCTAATTCTTTCATCAAATGAACTTTATTTTGTAAACGCCCCGCTGTATCGACTAATAAAATATCATAATTTTCTTTTTTAGTTTTTTCTACAGCATCGAATACTACAGCAGCTGGATCACTTCCAGCACCATGTTTAACAACATCTACACCAGCTCGATCGCCCCAAACTACCAATTGATCAATCGCCCCTGCTCTAAAGGTATCGGCTGCTGCTAGTAAAACTTTCTTACCTTCTAGTTTGTAACGGTGAGCTAATTTTCCGATACTCGTTGTTTTACCTACACCATTCACTCCAACGAATAAAATAATTGTTGGACCTTCTGCTTGAATATTTAACTCGTTATTTTCTTCTACACCTTCAGCATTGTAGATTTCAACTAGTTTTTCAATAATTGTATTTTGAACGTCTGATTGCTTCTTAACGTTTTTAAGTTTTACTTCTTCTTGAAGCTCATCTGAAATACGCATCGCTGTTTCAAACCCAACATCTGCACTAATTAAAGCTTCTTCTAAGTCCTCAAAAAACTCATCGTCTACCATACGGAAATTAGAGAATAAATTATTCATAAATTGACCAAATGTTTTACGTGATTTTTCTAAACCTTTGTCATACTTTTCAACCGTTGTTTCTTCCGTCACAACTTCTTCTTTAGGCTGTTCAATTTCCACTTTAATCGGTTCTGGTTCAGCAATTGCTTCTGAAACTTCAACTTTAATTTCTTCTTCTATTTGTTCTTCAACTGATTGATAGGCTACTTTTTCTTCTTCAAGTTTAACTGGCTCAGGAATAACTATTTCTTCTGATTCAGCTATTTCTTCAGTTACTTGCTCTATCGTTTCCTCTATTTGAGGTGTCTCTGGCAACTCAGTTACAATTTCTTCTTCCACTATCTGCTCTTGTTGTTTAATTTCAGCAGGTTTCTCACCCAAGACAGCTTTTTTTATCTTATCAAAAAATCCCATCATAAACCTCCTTTTTTAATCTCTTAATACAAATTTTTCAACAGCGTAAGCAACACCATCTTCTTCATTTGATTTTGTAATGAACTGAGCTAATTTTTTAACTGTATCATTTCCATTTTCCATTACAACACCCATGCCAGCATATTCAATCATTGAAATATCATTTTCTTCGTCACCAATTGCCATCACTTCTGATTGCTTAATCCCTAATTCTTTAGCAAGTAGTGCAATCCCATTTGATTTACTTACATCTTTATGAATAATTTCAAGTAAGCACGGACGTGACTTCATGATATTAAATTTTTCTTTCCACTCAGGCGCTAAATCTTTTAGTTTTTCATCTAAATATTCTGGCTCAACCCCAACCACCATTTTATTGAAGATAATATCTTCTGTTAGCTCTTCTGGAGTCATTGTTTTATACGTTAAGATTGGATTTAATGTATGATAGATAGATTCTTTGCTTTTTGATGTTGTTAAATTAATACATGTATCTACTGATATGATATCTAATGGTAAGTCCAATTCAGTCATTACCTCTGCCATTTGCGTGACTTCAGCAAGGCTTAATGAATAAGAAAGTAACTCTTCTCCTGTATCATTTTTTTGAATCGCACCACCATTAAACGTAATACTATAATCACCAGCATCTCTTAATTCTAACCGATTTAAGTATGTTTCGATTGCAATCAAAGGACGTCCTGTACATAGAACGATTTTTGTTCCTTGTTGCTTCGCTTTTGTTAGTACGTCTTTATTACGATCAGTTATTTTTTTTTCATCTGTTAACAATGTGCCATCTAAATCAATTGCCACTAATTTAATCATATATATCCTCCTAATTTAAAGGTTATCTAATACTTCTTGATTTTCTAATCCTTCTAAATGAACCGAAACAATCTTAGAAACACCTGATTCTTGCATCGTTACTCCATATAGCACACTAGCCGCTTCCATCGTTCCTTTACGGTGAGTAATGACGATGAACTGTGTTGTTTCACCAAAATGGCGTAAATAATTACCATACCTTGTTACATTAGCATCATCTAAAGCTGCTTCTACCTCGTCCAGAATACAGAAAGGTACTGGGCGAGCTTGAATAATCGCAAATAATAACGCGATTGCCGTTAGCGCACGTTCCCCTCCTGATAATAAACTTAGGTTTTGCAATTTTTTACCCGGTGGTTGTGCGATAATATCAATTCCTGTATGTAGTAAGTCAGTTGGATCAGTTAATACTAAATCTGCATGACCTCCGCCAAACATATTTGGAAATACAATTCTAAACTCTTCTCTAATATCACAGAATACATCATGGAACTTCTTAATAACAAGTTCGTCCATTTCATTCATTGTCTCAAACAATTCATTTTTTGCAAGCACTAAATCGGCTTGTTGACTAACAAGAAATTGATAACGTTCATTAACCTCTTCATATTGCTCGATTGAAGCAACATTAACAACACCTAATTGTTGAATACTTGCCTTCAAGAATAGAATTTTTTCTTTACCTTCTTCAAAATCGACACTATTAGGATAAAGCGCCTTGCCACCTTCGTAGGTCATACCGTATTCTTCTTGAAGGTATGTCAAACAAGTATCTAAAGCAATTCCTGAGCTATTTTTAGCAACTTCTAGGCTAGTTTTTTCATCCATCACTTTTTGAATGCTTTGATTTTTAAGAATAACTTCTTGCTCTAGCGATTCAATTTCTTTGTATAATCCTTCTCGTTGCGCTTTTAATTCTTCTAATGAACGAGTAATCGTTTCTCTATTTTCTTTCAAATCATCCATCTCTAGATAGATTTTTTGACTCGTTTCACCTTGGCTAATATGTTCATGAGATTGATTATCGAGCTGAGATACAATAGCTGCTTTTTGATTGGTTAAATCAGATTGTTCTGTTTGTTTTTCAGATTGTCTAATAACTAATTGACTAATTTTTTCAGTTAAAACAGCTAATTCTGATTGCTGTTTATTTAACTCTTGTTGTGTGTCTTCTTTTTTTAGCGTATTTTCTTCTTCTAATTGGCTTGTTTGCGCCATTAGCTTATCTAATTCTGCTTTTTTCTCATCTAATTTTTCTTTTGCTTCTACCAACTGCTCTTTTTCCTCTTGATAATCTTCTAAAAACCGTTGTAGTTCACGTTTTTCATACTCAAATGCCCGGCGTTCTTTTTCTTGTTGAACACTTCGATTGTCAAGTTGATTCACATCATTAGTCAAATTTTGTTCAGAAAGACGTGCTTCTTCTCCTAATTTTCTAAGCGAATCCAAATCAGATTCTGCTTTTTGACTAGCATTTTTAAATTCTTTGACTTCTGCTTCTTTCGTTTCATAAAGCTTAGTCATTTGTGCCACTTGTTTTTCTAATTCTTTCAGCTCATGCCCCTGAGAAAAGAGCTGATTACTTTGCCCATTCTTGCTTGCTCCACCTGTCATAGAACCACCTGGATTCATGACATCGCCCTCTAAAGAAACAATTCTATATTGGAAGTTAATTTGTTTAGCTAGCTCATTGGCTGATTTTAAATCTTTAGCAATAATCGTTAAACCTAAGATATTTTGAATGACACTTTTTATCGAATCATCATACGTGATTAAGTCGCTAGCAATTCCCACATATCCTGAATGTTGAACCACTCTGCTTTTGATGGTTTCGTTTAACTGGCGAGCCTTAATCGTTGTCAATGGTAAGAACGTTGCTCGTCCCACTCTTTTTTGTTTCAAGTAAGCAATTGCTTGCCTTGCACTCTGCTCATTTTCAGTAATAACGTGTTGTGCTGACGCTCCTAATGCTGTTTCAATCGCTAAACTAATTTCTTTAGGTACTTCGATTAATTCAGCAACAGCGCCTACAATACCACCTAATTGTTCTCGATCTTTTAAGACTGAACGAACACCTTGATAAAAGCCAGAGTAATTAGCTTGTAACTCTTTCAGACTTTTTTCTTTAGCTTGTCCTTGTTGTAAGATTTTTAAAGCTTCATACATTTGTCTTTCATTAGCTGTTACTTGTTGACGAAGTGATACAACTTCTTTTTGTTTTTCTTGGAAACTTTCTAGCAACTGAGTCACTTGTTCTGTTTTATCAATTAACTGTTTTTCTTGTTTTTCTTTTGATCTTTTAATTTCTTTTTCTTCTAAAAGCAATCTGTCAAAAGTTGCCACATCTTTTTCGCTGCGAACCATCTCTTGTTGATATTGCTTTTCCAAATGTTTCAAATCATTATTTATATTTGTTTGTTGTTGCATCACATCAACGTAATCACTTCTTAAATCTTCTAATTGTTCCTTAGCTGATTTACTAAACCGAATGACTTGTTCACCTAAATCAGTAACAGAGGCTAATAATTCTTTCTCACTCTGTGTAAGTTGTTCTTTTTCTTCTAACAAATTAGCCACTTCTGTTCTTAAAATAGCTTCCTTTGTTTCAATGGCTAATAAGCTTTCTTGATAAGAAGATTTATTTTGTGTTGAAAAACGTTGGCGTTCTTCTAGTACTTTTTTCTGACCTTCTAATTGTTCATAACCAGTTGTCACTTCTAATAAATAACTTTGTTTTTGATCTACTGCAGTTTCTAGCTGTTCACGCTTTTCTTTTAACCTTGCTAATTCAGTTTCAGCTTGTTTTAGGCTATAACGTTTTTCATCAATAGCCTTGATTAAGATAGTTAAAGAAGCTTCTTTTTCATCCCAATTCAATTTATTTTTTTCAATTTCTTGAACAGAGATATTCACATCAACTTCTGTTAATTGCTCTTTAAAATGACTATATTTTTTTGCAGTATCACTTTGTTCTCTTAAAGGATTTAATTGGACTTCTAACTCATAAATGATATCTTCCACACGGCTAAGATTATCATCCGTCTCACTCAATCTTCGTTCCGCTTCTTTTTTACGGGTTTTGTACTTTAGAACGCCTGCTGCTTCTTCAAAAATACCCCGACGATCTTCTGGTTTACTATTAAAAATAGCTTCAACTTTCCCTTGAGAAATAATCGAAAAAGATTCTTTTCCCAGACCGGAATCCATAAATAAATTAACGATATCTTTCATTCGACAGCTTTGTTTATTAATAAAAAAATCACTATCACCACTACGAGTTAAACGTCTAGTGACACTGACTTCACTAAAATCAATAGGTAAAAACCGTTCTTCATTGTCTAGAACCAGCGTTACTTCTGCTCGATTTAAAGCCGCACGAGAAGAAGAGCCAGCAAAAATAACGTCTGGCATCGTTCCCCCACGCAAATTTTTTGCTGACTGCTCCCCAAGTACCCATCTTATTGCTTCGGTTATATTACTTTTACCACTACCATTTGGTCCTACAACAGCTGTTAAGCCTTGGTTGAATTCAATAATCGTTCGGTCGGCAAATGACTTAAACCCAGCTATTTCAATTCGTTTTAAATACACTAAAGTTTAGTCTCCTTCCTAAATTTGCTTTTTATTAGCAATGTCTGCTAACGCAACTTCTGCTGCTTTTTGTTCTGCAGCTTTTTTACTTTTACCTGATCCAACACCCAAAAGTTTTCCACCTGCGTTTATTTCTACATGGAAAATCCGGCTATGCGCTGGACCTTCTTCTCTAACTAATTGATAGTCAATTAAGATATCACCATTTTTTTGTAATACTTCTTGTAAGGCGGTTTTATGATCCATCTCATGTGAAAAAGCACCCGCTTCGATTCTCGGAATAATGACTTGATTAATAAAATCTTCTGCTGCTTCTTGACCTTGATCAATAAACAATGCGCCTAAGAAAGATTCAAATAAATCACATAAAAGCGATGAACGAGTTCGTCCGTTTGAATTCTCTTCACCTTTACCAAGACGAATGAACTTATCAAACTGACAATCCTTAGCAAACATCGCCAAGCTGTCCTCACGAACAATTGTTGCACGTAATTTAGTTAATTTTCCTTCAGGTAGATCTTGATAATGATGGTATAAGTAATCAGAAATAATCAATTCCAATACTGCATCACCCAAAAATTCTAAACGCTCATTATCTGTCATTTCCAAATGTCGATGCTCATTCACATAGGATGAATGGGTAAAAGCTTGTTCTAAAAGACTGATGTCCTTAAATGTAATCCCGTACTCGTTTTTAATTAAATAAATTAGTTCTTGAATCATTTTTGCTTTTCTTCCTCTCGCTCCAAATGTCATATAAACATTATACGTTTTTTTCATTACTTTTAAAACAAAAACTATCAACGTAAGAAATTTTTCTTACGTTGATAGTTAAAATAAATGTTATTTTTTCTCTGTTACTCCAATTGTTGACCATGGATTAACCTGAGTATCATATGACCAGTCATATCCCGTTACACGTTCAGTAACTGGTAAAACAGCATCTCTAAATAAAATCGGTAATACATAAGCTTCTTCGCTTGCATACTCTTGCCATTCTTTGAATGCTTTCACACGGTAATCTTTATCAAATGCTTTTTCAGAATCAATATTGTTTAATAACTCAGTATTTTTTTCTGATTCAAAACGAGTATAGTTAAATGGTGCAGCTTTACCGTATAAACCTGATTGAGATGGATCACTACTTACACCCCAAGCAGCTTGATATACATCAATTTCTGGATCATCATTTTTTAATTTATCATAGAATGAATTCATTTCAGTTAAACGACCACCAGTTAATTTAACATCTAAACCGATTTCTTTCCAACAGTTGATATAATATTCTGCTAACGGTTGTGCTGTTTCTCCACCTGACATAGCAGCGTATTTAATTTCTAATTTTTCACCTTTAGGATTGCGACGGAATTCTTCGCCATCTTTTTTCTTGTAGCCAGCTTCATCTAATATTTTATTAGCTTTTTCAACATCTTGTTTAGCATAGCCTTTTAGATCTTTATCACTAAATTCATTAAAGATTGGTGGAACTAAAGCATTAGCAGATTGACGTAAGCCGTGGTAGAATTTATCAGCTACTGCTGTATTATCAATTGCATATCCCATTGCTTGGCGTAAGTTTTTATCTGACATTTTAGCTTCTGGATTATAAGCTACAGCTTTTTTATCTGTATCCCATTTACCCAATTTGAAGCCAATGTAGCTATATGCTAAGTCTGCACGTCCTAAGATTTCATATCCGTCAATATCTTTGTATGATGGATAGTTATCTGTTGGCATACTGAAGATCATATCATATTTTTTAGCTTTCATCGCTTCAGTTAATGAGTTAGTCGGTGCCACACGCAAGATTAATTTATCTAATTTTGGTTTTTCACCATAATAGAATTCATTTGGTGAATACTCTACAGATTCACCTTGAGTAATTTTAACCATTTTGTAAGGTCCTAAGGTAACTGGAGTCTTACGAACTGGGTCACTTGATTCCATTCCTTTAACTGGCATATCTTTAAAGATATGAGAAGGCATAGCACTTGACCAAACTGTTTCACTTGTTTGTTTCATACCAGGATTCATTTCTTTATAAGTAATTTCGATTGATTTATCATCCACTTTTTTAATTCCTGAAATATCTTTTGTTTTTCCTTCATGGTATTCTTCAACACCCACTACATTAGTGAAATCTTCACCAAAACGGATACCTGCATAATCAGGATGTGCAATAATCAAGTAAGGTTGCATTAAATCTTCAGCAATCAAAGGTTTTCCGTCTGACCATTTAGCATCTTTAGTGATTGTTAATTTAATTTTCTTACCTTTAATATCAATATCTTTTTTAACTAAACCATTTTCAGTTGTCTCAAAGTTATCATCAGACATAAAGATTGGTTCATGAGAAGGATCCATAAATAATTGATCCACAGCATTCTCGTAGAATTCAGCAGCGAATAATCCAGCAAATTGTGAATCTGTCGCAACACCTGCTTCTAATATGCCACCTTCAACTGGTTTTTTATCATTACTTGTTTTAGATGGGAACTTAGAAACGTCTTCCTTTTTTGAATCTCCCGATTTCTTACCAGTATCTTTTCCTCCACCACAGGCAGCTAAACCAACTGTTACTGCAGCGCCAAGTGCCATAGCACTAACTAATTTTTTATACTTCATCCTTCATTTCCCCCTTTGATTTTTTTAACCTAATCGTTGGCGAGCATCTGCTGAACGCTTAAATGCTTGACCAACATAATTTATACTCAACATCATCACTAAAATAAGTATTGATGCAGGAGCCCAAATCCATGTCATAGTAGATAATACATCACCATTAGATGCATATCCGATTAACGTACCTAAACTTGGTGTTGCTGGTGGCAACCCAAATCCTAGATAAGATAATGTTGTTTCAATTCCGATATTAGCTGCGAAGTTAATTGTTAAGTTAGTAATAATCAATGAACTTAAGTTGGGCATTACTTCCCCAAACATAATTTTAAAATCACTTGTTCCTAACGTTTTAGAAGCACTAACATAATCTCGGCGACCCTCTGAAAGAGTTTTACCTCTAAATAGACGAGCTTTCGCTACCCAAAAGAACAAACTCATAATCATAACAAAACTTGATACATTGTATTTTGGTGTAATTGTTACAAATACGATAATTACCATTGTAATCGGTAAAATCATAATAAAATCAACAATTCTCATAATAACTGTATCAATCACTCCGCCATAGTAACCCGCGATAATTCCTAAACCTACCCCAATAATTGAAGTAACAATAGTTATCGTGAAACCAATAACAACAGAGTTTCTAGCTCCTATGATTAATTGACCAAAAACGTCACGTCCACCTTCATCGGCACCTAATAGATAACCATTTCCTGGTGGCGCATATTTATCAAAAATACTCACTTTCATGACTGCTGATTGATCTAAAACCATGGCACCTATAAAAATAGTTAACATAATAATAACCAATAAAGCTAATGAAAATAAAGCTAATTTATCTTTTTTAAATTCTCTAACAATCATTTTTATACCTGTAGGAGGTACACTTACTACTTCTTGTTCTTTCTTTTCTTTACTCACTCTTATTCTCCTTTCTTATTCCTTGTTTGGCTACTGAATACGAATTCTAGGATCCACAATACTCATAACAATATCAGAAATTAAGTTTCCGACAATCGTCACAATCCCTAAGATTAAAACTAAGGCAGTGATTACTGAATAGTCACGTCCATTAATCGCATCAATAAATAATTTACCAATACCTGGATAAGCAAAGGTTTGTTCAATAACAACTGAACCACTAATTAAAGCAGATACTTCATAACTTAATTGAGCTGCAATTGGTAGAGAAGCATTTCTAAAAATGTGTCTTGTAAAGACTTTGTTTGTTGGCACACCTTTCGCACGAGCTGTACGAACAAAATCCATTTGTTGTGCATCTATTACTTCATTACGTAAGTATTGAATCGTTACAGCTGTCGCAAGTAAGGCCTGTGAGATAGCTGGTAAAATCATATGGTAGAATTTACTACCAAAGTATGCCATCGACCCTGGCTCTAATCCACTACCAACTGAACCTGTTGTTGGGAACCAGTCTAATCGGTAACCAAAAACAAATAACATTAATAATGCGAAGATAAAAATTGGTACCGCAAAACTTACAAAGTTATACACAACTACTGTTTTATCAAATAATGAGTTTTGATATCTTCCTGAGAACAAACCTAAAGGTAAAGCAATCAAGTAAGTTAAAACTGCTGTTAATAATGATAAAAGAATGGTATTCGTTGCACGTTGTCCGATAATATCTGTTACTGGTAATTTATAAAGGAAACTTTGTCCAAAATCACCTTGAACAGCATTTGTTACCCAATCCCAATATTGGACATACCAAGGATTATTAAGGCCAGCAGCTTCACGCATTTTATCAATGGTTGCTGGGTCCATGTTTGGATTAATTAATCCCGTAAACGGATCGCCTGGCATTGCTTTTGCTAAAATAAAAATGAATAAGCTCAAAATAATGATTTGAGGAATCATGGCTAAGACACGGCGTAATATTGTTTTCCACATACTATTTTCCTCCTCCTTCGCTCAATTTAACGGCAGCTTGATGAGTTGGGCTGATAGTTTGTAGGTCATACACACGACCATTTTCATCATAATAATGGTTATAAAGTTCGTCATATTCTCTTTCGACTTTACGACGATTTTCTTTATGCATTGCACGATTGTCCACATCAATTTTGGGAATCGCTGATAATAAGCGCTTCGTATAGATATGTTGTGGGTCATTATAGATATCTTCTCTTGAGCCAATTTCTACGAAACGACCTTTATTCATGATGGCGATGTTATCACACATGTGTTTAACAACTCCTAAATCATGAGAAATAAATAGATAACTTAAATTGTACTCTTCTTGAATTCTCTTCATGAAGTTAAGTACTTGGGCTTGCACGGATAAATCTAGAGCTGATACTGGCTCATCAGCGATAATCAATTTCGGATTAGTCGCAACGGCACGAGCCACACCTAAACGCTGTCTTTGTCCACCTGAGAACTCATGTGGGTATTTATAAAGAGCATCTGTCGGCATCCCAACGATATCTAATAATCCTTGAACTTTTTTCTTTTCTTCTTGATCAGATAATTTTTCAAAGTTACGAATCGGTTCAGCAATAATATCGATAACACGTTTTTTTGGATTTAAACTAGACATAGAATCTTGGAAAATCATCTGTACGTCTTTGTTATAACCAATTTTTTTACGAACGCTACGACTAGTAACATCACTATCCTCAAAAATAATTTCTCCAGCTGTTGCTTTTTCAAGACCAACAATTGTTTTACCAATCGTTGATTTACCTGAACCAGATTCGCCTACTAAACCATAAGTAGTTCCTGCTTCAATTTCAAAATTAACACCGTCAACTGCGTATACGTAATCAACGATTTTATTGAAGAAACCTCCACGAATAGGATAGTGAACTTTTAAATCTTTGATTTGAATTAATCCCATTACGCTTTACCCTCCTCGTTAAAATGAAAATGCTTATAACATGTACAGCGAACAAAATGTCCTGGTTCAACTTCATGTAAGGTTGGTGATTTTTCATGTTCTTCTTCTTTAATCCATGGAATACGTTCAGCAAAACGACAGCCTTCACGTTCCATATTTTTAAGCGTCGGTACAACACCTTCTATTACATGAAGATCGCTATCATGAGCATCTTCTTGTGGAATTGAGTTAAGTAATGATCTTGTATAGGGATGTTGTGGATTTTTAAATAATAGGTCAACAGGTGCTTCTTCTACTATTTGTCCGCCGTACATTACAGCAACACGGTCCGCCGTTTCGGCAACAACTCCCAAATCATGGGTAATTAAAATAATTCCTGCCTCTGTTTCTTTTTGCAGGTCATTTAATAAGTCTAAAATTTGAGCCTGAATCGTTACGTCTAACGCTGTTGTGGGCTCATCTGCGATAATGATTGGCGGTTTACACGCAATAGCAATCGCGATAATAACACGTTGTCTCATTCCTCCAGATAACTCGTGAGGATATTGTTTTGCTACACGTTTAGGATTTACAATCCCTACTTGATCAAGCAAATCAATCGCTCGTTCATTTCTTTTATCTTCCGATAAATCAGTATGATAAAACAGTGATTCAGCAATTTGGTCACCGATTCTCATTAATGGATTTAGTGCTGATAAAGGGTCTTGGAAAATCATTCCAATGTCATTTCCTCTTACTTTATTATACAGCGTTTCATTTAACCCAACGAGATTCAAATCATTATAGATGATATCTCCTGTAATTCTAGTTTTGTTCGGGTCTTGTAACCCCATAATCGTCATGGCTAAAGTACTTTTACCACAACCAGACTCCCCAACAATGGCTAAAATTTCATTTTTGTCTAACGTGAGTGACACGTCATCCACTGCGTCATAGTAATCATCTTTCATTCGAAAACCAGTGTGCAAATTTCTTATTTCTAATAACTTGTTGTCAACAAACAATAGAATTCTCCTTTCTGTTCTATTCCCGTACTGATTTCATTTCTTATTTAAAATGTAACACTTCATTTATTTGTCCATAGATTTTTCATAAAAAAACCTATAAGATATCTTATAATTATATTAGAATAAT
>CAUQFM010000016.1:0-24852 GCA_963517295.1 uncultured Vagococcus sp. | reverse complement strand
TCTTTTTATGTTTTATTGATCGTTTGGAGGATTAGATGAAAAAACTGATTATTGGTGGTGCAGCCATTGCTATCTTAGGTTATTTGGGCGTTGTGGGGTATTTACACCAATTTGATAAAGAGAATGCGACCCAACTCTTAATGGAAAATCGCTATACTGGCGAACAAGAAAAAGTGGCAAAAGCCTTATTTGATAACAGTTGCCAATATTGCCATAGTCCAAACACACCGCTTCCATTTTATTCAAAATTTCCGATTGTGGGTGATGAAATGCAATCGGATATTCAAAGTGGGCTTCGTGCTTTCCGCCTAGATCGTTTACTTGAAGGCTTAAAAGATCCGAGTAAATTATCCCAAGCTGATTTAGCAAAATTACAACGCGTACTTGAAAATAATGAAATGCCAATTGCTAAATTCAGACATCTTCACTGGGGAAGTAAACCGGATGAGCAAGAAAAAGTGGCGTTGCTTAATTGGATTCGTGAAGCACGTAAAATGTCTTTACCAAAAGAAACCCCCAATGTTGATGCAGATCGTTTAGTGCAACCTATTCCAGACAGTATTGCGACAGATAAAGCAAAAGTCGCATTAGGCCATGATCTTTTCTTTGATGGTCGTTTATCAGGAGATGGTTCTATTCAATGTCATACTTGTCACCAATTAGATAAAGGTGGTGTGGATAGACTTGATACTTCAACAGGGATTGAAGGTAAAAAAGGTCCAATTAACGCACCAACCGTATTCAATGCGGCATTTAACTTTGTGCAATTCTGGGATGGTCGTGCTGCAGATTTAGCAGATCAAGCGAAAGGTCCGCCAACAAATCCGGTGGAAATGGGTTCACACTCTTGGGATGACATCGTGGCACGTTTTGAAATGGATGAAGAATTCAAAAAAGAATTCTTAAAAGAATATCCACAAGTGACGAAAGAAACCTTAACTCACGCGATTGGTGAATATGAAAAAACATTAATTACGCCAAATAGTGATTTCGACCGTTATTTGAAAGGGGATAAAACAGCCTTGACCGAGCAACAAGTTCGCGGTTATGAGTTATTCAAACAACATAAATGCGATACTTGTCATACTGGCGTAGCAATGGGCGGACAATCTTATGAATACATGGGACTCTACGGCGATTACTTTAAAGATCGTGGTACGCCATTAACTGATGCTGATGAAGGTCGCTTTGCACAAACTAAAGATCCGTTTGATATGCATCGTTTCAAAGTGCCAACCTTGCGCAACGTCGCACTTACTGCGCCGTATTTCCATGATGCTTCAGCAAAAGAATTAAAAGATGCGGTTAGTGCAATGTTGAAATACCAAAGTAATGTGAAACAGCCTGCTCAAAAAGATGTGGAGGACATTACCTCTTTCTTAGAAAGTTTAACAGGTGAATTTAAAGGTGAAAAATTAAAATAATCCTTTGAGCGATAAATCGAAACGACCGCAAGTGCGGTCGTTTTTTGGGTTTGTCAAAACACACAAAAATGTTTGAAATCTTAACCGCACTTTTATCAATTAATTTAATAAATCATATTTACCTGAAGACTTACCGTCTGTAATGACCCAAATTAAGCGATAAAGCAAGTCTTTCAACTCTACGCGAGCCTAAATGCTCGGAGCAAATGGAAAATCGCATAAATTAACATAATGATACCCAGTATTATTTTGAGATTGCTTATTTTGTTTTGGAGCTTTTCTTTCATATCTTGATAAAGCTTTTCAGCTAGCACTTTTTGTTCTTTAAAAGATAAATTTACCCAATTTTTTTGATAATTTTCTATCGCTTTTTCAATTTCTTCCGACGTATATTTATCAGAATAAAAAGCTTTTCCTAATAAAAGATCAAGTATATTCCATGATTTAGCTGAGGTAGTATGAGCAAAATGGATATACTTGCCGGAAAGAAAATCCTGAATAAACATCTGTAATCCTTGTATATTTATCAAGCCTAGACGGCCAACTTTAACTAGATATAATTCCTTCATTTTTGAATCCGGTAAAACGAAATGTAGCCCTTCGTGTGATAAGAATAAAGGCAAATTGACTTTTTCTATATCGTCATACACAGTCCATTCCGGTAGTTGATGAATATAAAATTGGTCGTCTTTAACATAAATCATGCGACGACGTCGATCAATGCGAATAAGTCGTTGGTTTGGTAAAAGTAAGCTAATAAAGAATGCAGCAAGTGGGAAACCAATAAGACTAAGGGCAACCTGACGTTTGACTTCAAAGGTATAGCGTTCGTTAGATTGATAGTATTCTTGTTCTGATTGAACAGAATTTTTTGCTAATTTTTGTTGTAATTCTAAATAATTATTCCATTTTGTTTGGGCGCTGAAATAATCAAGATCGGCGTGATGTTTTCTAAATTCAATGAAACTAGTCGGTAATGTTGAGCCTTTTGCTAATTCCTTAAGTTGGGCTTCAAGCGCTTGGTTTTCTTTTATTTGTTCTTCAACATATTGTAGGTATGCCTTGTGCCTTTCGGTAGAAGGTTGAATAAACCACTTCACATAAGTCACAAAAGTATCATCTCGTGTATATATTGTATCAGCGTGTTTTACCCAACTGATAAAAGCTAATAACAAACCAATGACAATAATTATAAGTCGCCATATCTGCATCATGGGGCGATGGATCTCGATCAGATCGGGATTTAAAAATCTCACATGACGGGCTAAAAGTTTTTCGGTATAAGCGGGTTTCATTCATTTTCCTCAAAAAGTAATGCGTTAAGTTTATCACTGCCGTATAAAAGTGCAGTTAAAAATGTGTAAATTTTTCCTTAAGTAGTTGTCTATTATGATAAACTTAAACTGTTTATATCTTCTTTCAATATTAACATGAAACATATCATTACTAAATTATCTCTTTCTCTCTTTTGCTTTTGTCTTGTTGCCTGTGACACAAACTTCATTTCGAATACCACAGCAGAACCGTCACTGGATCAACAAAAAGCCGATGTACTTACTCAGTTTGAACAGTGTCATCAGTTACAAGCACCTAGGATCTCTCAACAAAAGAAACTCATTGAAGAATGCAGAAATCCTTTGATTTCCAAACTGGCGGATATCGAAAATGAACTATATCGCAAGGCCCATGGTTCAAACTATAGTCAGTTAGAGCCTTATGAAAAAGGGTATTGGTATGGGGTAAAAAATAATCATATTGGGATATTAGATAACCAAGGTCAGGTAGTGGTTGAGCCGAAATATAAAGATATGGGTATTCTTCATACGGGGCCTAATTATAGCTCTTACTTATATTATTCAGAAAATGCCTTACCAGACCCGGTACGTCACTATCTTAATATTTCATCAAAGCCGGAAGTAAATTATTTTTATCCCGTTGTTTATTTTTTAGATGTACAGGCTAACTGGGGAGCAATTAATATTGAAACAAAGGAAGTTGTTGTACCTTTTAAATATCAAGAGGCAGGCTATGTGGGTAAAGGGTATGTTGAATTAATCGAACGCGATCTCAAAACCGATGAGGTAATATCTCGTGTTGTAGTTAATCAACGAGGTGAAATTGTATTAGATGCAGAGTTATATGATCAATATTCTCTCCTTGATGAAGGTTATATTCAAGTTCAGAAAGACCAAAAATATGGCATAGTGAAAAATAATCGTGAGATTATTCCAGTTATTTCAGAAAATGAGTTTTCATTAGATGGTGGACTTCTTATTGCAGGACGTTGGAAAAGCGAAGAGCGGCAATTTTACTCATTGGATGGAAAATTAATTGTACTGCCGAAGGGCTATCAAGTTGTCGATGGATTATCAAAAGATAGTCAAGTCATGTCTGTAATTAATGATAAGAATAAACAATATTCTATATGGACAAAATCAGGTAAGAAACTTTTTGATCATCTACTTAAGGTAAAATTTATTGAAGATCAATACATTCAAATTTCTAAAGGAAAAAATTTGTCATCTTTTGAAAACTATGAGAGTGCATTGATTGAT
Source organism: uncultured Vagococcus sp. (assembly GCA_963517295.1). Taxonomy (GTDB): domain Bacteria; phylum Bacillota; class Bacilli; order Lactobacillales; family Vagococcaceae; genus Vagococcus. The sequence goes on along the minus strand of CAUQFM010000016.1, from coordinate 20,873 downwards.
CTTAATGGAAATATAGTGTTGGATTATAAGTATACTGAGTTCGATGCTATAAAAACTCAAAATCATTCGACGTTAATTGAAACCCGTCTTATTGATAATTTGGGGATGTTAAATAGTGATTTGAAAGAACTTATTCCCGCAAAGTTCCAGAGTATATCTTATAATTCATATGATGAAATTAATGTTACCACGTTTGACAATCTGCACGGAATATATAGTGTTGCAGGAAAAGTGATTTTTGAGCCTATCTATAAAGACCTCTATGATGATTATTTTGCCCCAATTATGATAGCAACTAAAGGGGAAAAAATAGCATTATTCTCACTCACGGGTAAACCAATAACAGACTTTACCTATGAAAGTAATAAAATAAAAATGCTCAATAATGATAAATTAAAAGAATTCTTCCCGAACGGAGCAATTATTGCCAAACAAGACGGAATGGTCGGAATTATTGATTATGCTGGGCAGGCAGTATTACCTTTTGAGTATCAGGACTTGGATTTTGTTGAGCAATATCAGGTATTTCGGTTCAAACAAAAAGATAAATGGGGGATCATCGCCCCAACTGGTGAAGTGATTATTGCGGCGCAATATGATGATCTTGAAATGCATAATACTAATCAGTATTTAGTTCGTATAGATAAGAAATCTGGCATGATTAATCTGAAAGGGGAGAGTATTATTCCGATTGATTATGACCAGGTCTATTCTTTAAATAATGGTGATTATTTTGGAGAATCAGAAAAGGAGGAAAGTCGATTCTTTTCTGTGAAGAAAAATGAACTTTGGGGAGTATGGGATGTAGTTGAAAATAAACAAATTATTAGTAGCACTTTTCCCAGCGAGAGTTTTCGTATAGAACAAAATGACTTTACAAATATTTATTACGATCGAAACATTATTGTGAACCGAGATGGTCATGATTCTGTAATATATGCACAACGCCAATATGATAATCAAGAACAATATGGCATAGTTCCAACCGAGCCGATTGCTATTAGTGAGAACATCCTAGCTTCAGGAAAGAAAGATTATAAAAAACTGGTTAATTATTTTTATCAAGTAGAGTCTACTAACCTACAAAAAAGTGCTCAATTAAAAAATAAACTTACAGAGTTTTATTTAGGTGATGATACATCACCTTTAATCGTTTTATTTGATGATTATATTGATCATTTAAAAAGAATGAAAAATGAAATTGAAGATTTAAAGATTACTGACCCAGAGGTAAAATATTTGGCAGATCAGTTCTTAGCTTATAATTTTATGCGAGTGCAATATCAAGAGGAATATAAGAAATTTGTCATTGAAGCAAGTAATAGTGATGAAAATTTGGGAACTAGATTAATCTCTTTAGAGAAAAATTATAAGTCACCGACTGATACTTCTGAATGGGACATGAATAAAACTTATATCCTATTAAAACAAAAATATAATAATTTTTATCAAGCCAATATAGGACAACCTTACACCTATTATCATTATGATGGTCAGAATTATATGCAATATTATACGACTTGGCTTTTTGAAGATATAAGATCAATGTGGTACTAAATTTATTAACGCACAATTTTACTGCGACAAAGCTTAATGAAAAGTGGGTAACCGAATTTCGGGGAGGTGCGGAGAAGCTATATCTCTTGCTGATGATGAGCTAAGTCAATCAGGAGATTATTGCCTTTGAAGCCCATAGATGCTCGACTTTCGGTTTAGTTATCTGTCCAAGTTTTGGGGTGTAGAGCACTTTAAAGTGTCATCTCTAAAGTGCGGTTAGATTTCTAGATGTTTTACTGCCCATCACCATATTTTTCAAGCCAGGCTTGAATCTTGGCTTCGGTTTGCTTTTCGTTATAACCCCGTGCGGGAAAGAGACTAAAACGATAGAACCACCCCAAATAGTCTAACCAAATGCGTTTCTCTTTCTTGAAGTAACGGGCATATTCTTTGTCACCATCATCACTACACATATAGTCCAATAGAAAATCCCGCAATAGGTAATTTTGATATTCGCATACCGGGCGGTATGTGCCTATCGGTACGGCGACTTTCTTTTGAATTTCTGGATTTTCATAAGGAATATGCAAAATTAGACTGCCCATGGCTTCACGATGCATCCAAGATTTAAACATTTCCGCTTCTAAAAACCAGCATAGGCCATCGGGATTGTCCTTTAAGTGCACAGGATATTGTGCAATGTAAAACTTACCTCAACTCCAAAAATAAATTAAGCGACGTTTGCTATCAATACGTAACGGGTGCCAATTAGGTGAAATCAGCAAACAGAACCAGAAAAGTGGGAAAAGGATAAAAAACCAGCCCCAATAAAAACTGTCTCCATACATGGCAATCATTTCTGCTTTATAGTCTGCATAGTAATTTTGTGGGATCTCTTTTCCCAATTCAGTCATTATAGATATATGTCTAGTCCACCCTCGATCTAGCGCCCAATTAACGGAAATAGTCCACTGAATATCGTTAAACATCCCTTGTTGAAAATAAATATCATATAAGGTCATACCTGCCACAATTAAGAACCACGGCCATGCCATATTGGCTTTCATGTGCCCCTCATTGTAACGGGCAATTTCAATCACGCCGTTACCCCGTTGTTTCACATTGCGTGCTACCATATCCGGTGTGTAATTTGGTGTATTCATTGGTTTTGGTTCTTCTATAAATGACATATTTTTATAAGATACTTAGTTTATAAAAAATCATGCTAAAAACAACCGCACTTTAGCATTAGTTCTCTAAAGTGCGGTGAGATTTTTTTTTGTGTTTTTAATGGTTTTTATCCAGCCATGCTTGAATCCGAGCTTCAGTCTTTTTCTCGTTGTAGCCGATTTGTGGGAAGAGGCTAAATTGATAGAACCAGTTGAAGTAGTCACTCGTGATACGTTTTTCTTTTTTAAAGAACTTGCCGTATTCTTCATCGGGATTTTCGCTACCAAGATAATCCAAAATAAAGGTGAGTAATGCATGATTTTGATATTCGCACGCTGGCCGATAAATGCCGAGTGGTACGCGGCAGGCGGATTTTTTATCAGGGTTTTCGTGAGGGATGTTAAATACCAAACTGCCAAAGTGTTTTGGGCGGATCCACGGGGTAAAATATTCCGGGCTTAAAAAGCTGAGCAACTGTTCCCGATCTCGTTGTACGGATTTAGGATAGTGTATAATATAAAGCTGACCCCACGACCAAAAATAGACTAAACGCCGTTTGGCATCAAAGCGCACTGGACGCCATTTCGGGGAAGCAACCATAAAGAACCAGAATAGGGGGAAGAGGATATAGAACCAGCCCCAGTAGAAACTAGCTTTGTGTTTTCTTAACATTCCTTCAGCAAACTCACTAAAATTTGTACCAGCCATTGTATAACCTAAATTATTAGGATCTTCATAGAAATGAAACGTATCTTTTATACTAATCATCGGATCTATCACCCATAATATTTCCTGAAACATACTTTGAGTCGTGAAATAGTCATAAAGCATAAAGCCGATCGTACATAAAAACCACACCCAAGAGAGATCGGCTCTAATATGCCCGTCGTTATAACGGCGGACTTCAATGACACCATTGCCCAGCTGTTTCACATTGCGGGCAATCACATCAGGATTATAGTTGGATATGCACATTTACTTGGCTCCCACATAAGTTATTTGACTTTCAAAATAATCAGCATGAGTTTTACGCCACCAGGTGGAAACATCTTCGCCTAATTTCGGGTGTTTTATCGTGACAGTTAAGGTATTGAGCATATCACTTCCTTTCGTATTTGTTGTGTAACGGTAGCTTTTCAATATATTAATCTGTGTCATATCAATTAAAATTTCTCCCTGTGATAAAAACTGTTTTCTCACCTTGTTGGTCGGTATGGATATCGATGTGGGCAAGCCTCCTCCCATCATCGGATCGATATTGTCATAATCTTCAATACTGATTTCTATCGTTAATTTATCTGCACTGCTTCTGTCTTTAAACGCTGGACAATAGACCTTCAACTGATATTGATTTGCTAGGGTCGTATCAATGCCAATGCCCCAGATCAGGTTATAAAAACCATCCATTTCTTGCTCAAAGAAGGTTTTAAGTTTTTTAGTTTCGTTGTCTTGCTGTGTAGAGGCCAGTTTTTTAGCTGTTGCTAGTTGCTCTTTTAACTCTTCAGGTCTTCTTTTTCCCCAATAATCCCCCGAATTCCCCCAGAACCCGGTTCTCACCCATTTCTCAAATTCATTATCTGCCACCAGTGAAGTTAAGACTGCACCAATTGCCAATACCACCCCGATACCGACGAACGTGCCGGTGTAGGCAAAGGTGGAAATAAAGAAGCTGATTTCCGCCATGCCTGCCAAAATCGCCGAATTACGCGCGGCGGTGTCGCCGGTGCGTACAGCTTGCTGAGCCTGTGCCAAAGCGATAACCACGCCCAATACATTGGCAAACCGCCCCGCATTTTGCAGTGTCAGATGCTTGGCGATTTGTGTCCCTCTACCGGCTGCCGCTTTTATCCCAATCGGTTCTTTAAACCCGGTCAATGCCTGAATTTGTTTCACCGCCGCTTTATCTAAACGGTTATAAAATGTCCCCAACGCCTTCGTACCAAAGCCACTGCTTCGCTCAAAACTTGCTACCAAAGCGGCAAAATCATTCGCCAAACGAACAGCCGGATGTAAAAACCATGCTGATAAGGAACCGGAATTGTCTTCCTTATATTTTGCCCATTCACGTAAGTTCACGATTAACGCACCGCCGGCAAAGAATGTTCCCACCGATTCTGTGATGTTTACCACCCGTAATGCCGGATTATATTCATTTTTCACGACCACATGAACGTTCATATTAATATAATGGGATGTGCCCGCTCGCACGCCTTTGGTTAATTCTGCTTGATAATGTGAAGCACTTAAGCCTTCAAAAAGTGCCTTAGCGTTCTTAATCAAAGTGCGCATTTGCTTATTCACAATATCTGCGCCCACATTAATGCTACCCACATGTGCATGGGAAATAGTCTGTAATTTTAACCCCGCAGCGGCTAAAAAACGTGAATAAGGAATGGCTTCTTTCACGCCTTCTTTCCACAGCAACATCTGTGCAGCCATTACCGATTCAATCATCACCTCAAAACGCAAGGCTTTCACTGTAAGTTTTGCTGCCGTTTCCTTCGTGATTTGATTAAGTTTATCGCCAACTGAAAGTAGATTTGATAAGCTATCACCCCATGAGCTTCCCGTAACAAGCGTATTTTTCTGATATTCCATACCCTTTGGCGTATCACCAAACCCCGCCATCGCTGTGCCATAAAATGCCATGGCATAGTCCGCAATAGAGGCTAATTTATCCAATTGTTGTTGATTGGTTTTACAAAGGCCATCTAAAAATTTCATATGCTCAAGAAGGGTTCCGTTGCCAACTTGATTGAGCAAGTTAAACTGTGCTACAGCCAAGTTTTTCATGGTTTGCTCTGCCATTAGCGGTGACTTTTTCGCATAGATTTTTATTTGCTCTCGCATTCCTTTATCTAATGGGTCGGAACTCATAAGTCGCTTAAACCAGTTGGGATTTTTAAACACATGTTGTTCTATCTGTTCAATTGCCTTGGCGGTGGTGACCGGATAAAGAATGTTGGAAAATTCTTTCAGGTTATTCGCTAAAATCCGCTGATGATAAGCCGAGACGTCTTTAATGTCGCCAATACGATCAAACAAGGCAATGACCACCGTTTTTTTAGCCGAACAACTATCAAACACTTGATGTTGCTTGTTATAACCCAATCCGGTTGCACGACGAAAACTATCCGCTAAATCCTGCACTAACTTTTCTGCTTTAAAATCTGCCACTTTTTCTGTCAGTAACGCACCGGGGAAAATAAACTCAGACGTGCCACCCGTTAGGGAAATCTTCTGCATGACTTTAGCACGTTTAATCGGATCGCGTTCTAACGTTTCGAACATCTCCGGTGCCCAACGCACTTCACTATAAGCACATTCTATGGAACCGACTTGCGCATGAACATAAGCATAAGGAAAGGAACGTGGCAATTTTTTCCATTCGCCACGCGCCGTACCATCCGTCCAGACATATTGAGTAAAGTGATAAGGCGAAACACTCGAACCATTGAGCTTTGGGGCATTGCTGTCATCTTTGGCTACCGTATATTCAAAAATTAGCCAGCGCCTCTTTTCGTCAGTCGCATTTCCCACGTGTTTTGCGCGGGCAAGAATATATAAATACCCTTGACGTAAACGGCGTAAATCATATTCCTTATCGCTAATTCCAGTTGGCATTGGTGGAACAGACCCTGTTTTAGCTGCATTATTTAACGTTTTCGAACTCATACTAAAACGCACAGGGAAGATTGGCACGATATCTAATTGACACGCAAGAGGCTGACCTACAGCCTTAGCATTGGGGTCTAAGCGACCATCGGTTTTCTTTGTGGACATAGTCATTCCTAAGTATTCATTGTAGGTTTATTTTTTCACATAATAGTTCACCGAGTTCAATTTCGGTAAGGTCATTGCCATACTCTTTTTCAAGCTCAAGCCAATATCTTTTGAGTTTCGTCAAATCTCCAGAAAGATAACAAAGTGTTTTCACTACATTGGTTATACTTCCTTCAATTTTAAACCCTAATTCAAGAGTCTGATTAAAATATTTATCAATATCTGCCTCTGCAATTTTTTGTTCCGGAAATTCGGCTGGAATAATTTCTGTCTGTAGCTTTTCAAGTAATTGGCGTTTGTCGTATTCTTCTAAAAAGCGTTCCATTTCATTATCAAAAGCGACCGCACTTGGTTGTGTCTCGGGTGGTAACTCTTTCAAATTAAAAATATAAAACCGATTTCCTATTCTTGCCGCAAAATGCTCAATGACACATTTTCCATTGCGAAACCCGAAAAATGCAGCTAAGCGCGTTGGGTCATATTCAATATGATGCAAATAAGCCACCAATACCTGTGGGTCGTAGAATCGGAAAAAGTACCATTTCTCCGTCTCTTCTTTATAGAGATGGATAAATTTACGCAAATGATAATGTACTTCCTCAAAGGAATGCTTAGTACGAATAAAGATGGCCGGATTGATATCCCAACAACCGAACCATTCCTGTTCGGCTTGTGTAAATAAAATTTGGGTAAACCCACTGATGCCTTCATCATTGACGGTAAGCTGGGTGAGATAAGGTGCATTTGTGTCCATGCGATTTTTTAAATCGCCTTTATATAAAGAATCTGTTTGTCCTTCCCGTTCACAAAGCTGGGGCAAGATAAAAGATTTCACCCCATCAACAACCGTATAATAACGATAGCTATCGGGATTCGGGATGAAATCGGGATTTGGATAAACCAAACCTTCTTTGGGATTCTCCTGCGAATTTAACTGCGCAAAAAACGGATGATTGACTAATGCCTCCGGTAAATAGGGCGGTTGATATGAATGCGTTTCAAATATCGACTGCAGAGGCGAAATCGTTAAACTTTCTTGCGATAAATAAGATTGGGTGCCTTGTTGAGTTTCTTGTTGTACAAGTAAAAAACGAAGCTCTTGTTCCTTTAATTGTTGTGCTGCAGCCCAAACAGTGGCTTGATAGCCATGACGTTGGAACCATGTGGTGGCAGGTAAAGGGGCAAGTTGGCTACTCAGTTTGCATTGATAATGTGTTTTATAGTCTTCAATTCTTTGTTGGAAAATATCGCGATTTTCGGCAAAACCAATCAGGTGGCCAAAATAAAGGGTATTAGGTTGATTAAGGTAAGTGAGCTGGTAATAACCTATCCAAAGTTGTTTTTCTGTTGTCATAGTTTATTTATGGATAAACAGTTAAATTACTATATAAATAGGACAGCAAAGTTTAACTGCTTAGCTGTCCTTTTGTCGCAAAGTGCGGTTGATTTTAACTCTGTTTTTGATTTTTCATGGCTTCACAAACTTCGCAAATCGGTTTTGCGTCATTAGCAGCAAGAGACAATACAGCTGGTGATTCTGGCGTTCCGCTAGATTGTATTAAATTACCTTTTACAGTCACTTTACCTTTTAACGTGATGCCAGAGCCATCAATAATAATCGTACCGGCTTTGCCACGAATATTTACTTGTGTAGTACCTGTTAATTTAATATTTTTACTATGCTGTTTTAATTCTTTCCCAGCTTTGAAAATCGCATTGCGACTTGTTTGATGGGAATAATCTCGGCCAATTTTAACTTCTTGATTGGCGTATACATCCATCGATAGATGATTCCCAATATTTAATACTTCATCCTTTTCAATTTTAGTCATGCGATTGCGATTGATTTTATTAGATTGATCGCGTCCCACCGTTAAGGATTCATCTTGTCCAACTGTTTCAGTACGGTTATTGCCGATGTTAATGGTTTCGTCATGTCCAACTTGTTCGGTTCGATCATGCCCAATTTGTGTTGTTTCATCATTATTTACAACATTATTTTGGTCTTTTTCTGCATGAATAAAGATTTCTTCTCGGTCTTTTTCATCTTCAAAGCGTAATTCATTAAAGCCGTTACCTTTATGGGTTTTACTTTTTATAGTCATACGCGTTTTATGTTCAGGCAGAGCATAAGGTGGTTCAGTTGTACTGTGATAAGTACGTCCCATGATGATTGGTTGGTCAGGATCTCCTTCTAAGAAATCAACCATTACTTCATGGCCAATACGAGGGATGGCAATATGCCCAAATTGCGACCCCGCCCAACCTTGGCTGACACGAATCCAGCAAGAGCTATGCTCATTATTTTGTCCTTCACGATCCCAAGGGAATTGAACTTTGACACGTCCCCATTCATCACAATAGATTTCTTCATCAGCAGGACCAACTACATGGGCCATTTGAGAGCCATCAACAACTGGTCTTGGTTGCGGTTCCGGTCGCCATTGTGTGGTATTTGGAATGAGTTTAATACGGTTCTCATAGCGGTTGCCCTCTTCACCGGCTTCTTCTTCCAATACACCAGGTTGCCAACCATAATGTTCAACACCTATAATTAACCAATCACGATTAAAAGCTTCTCGTTGATGTCCCTCTAAGCCAAATACATAGCCAGGTTGCACGCGTAAATCATCGCTTTGCGCAAGAGCTAATTCAGCTTCTCTACGTTCGTATTCTAAACGATATTGGGTAAAAGGCTCACCTTGAGCATCTCGTTTATAACGACCAGGATAGTCATAACGTTCGTAAATGCTACTATGACCTTCGTTATTACCTTGACCAGAATATTGGTGCTCTTGGTTATAACGAGGATTTGTAAAAGTATAATCACGTAAAGTTTGAAGGGTCGTACCTAGTTTTTCTTCGTAAGCCCAATGCCATACCGCAGCTTCTGGACGTTGGCCAGCAGGCATTGCGTTATAAACTAAGTTTCCTTTTTTCTCTGAAAGTGTTGTCGAATTAGAGAAATGAAGGATATGGCTATTATTGGTATGTTCAAAATAATAGTAAGAACCTTCTTCGGCAGCCAAACGTTGAATGAAATTTAAATCAGTTTCGCGATATTGCACGCAGTATTCTCGAGTCCAATATGGCGTTTGTAAATGGAATTGACTCTGAGATACTTGATTTTTACTTAGTAGTGTTTCGATAATTTTTTGAGAGTCTTGTTGTTGGAATATTCGTAAATCAGTTTGTAACCCAGCACGACATAAAGAGGGTTCAATCACCATGTGATAACGAGTACGAGTAAAACCAGTTTCTCCCTGATTTAAGGCGGTGACGATACCGTTAACACTACGAACTGCCTCATCTCCTTGCCAGAAGGTTAGTGTAGCAGGTTGGTCAATTAGAGAATGAAAATTGGGCTCAGCACCAAAACTGGCTAGATCGAGTTCAAGTCGGAATAGTGTGGATAGATGTTCTTTTAATACAAAACGGACTACTTCAAATTGAGAGGAGCCATTAACGGTAAGACTGTAACGATAATCGGATTGAACGGCCATTTGGGATTCCTATAAAATATATTGGCAGTAATAATAGCGTTGTATAAATACTAAATAAATTATGCTTTAGCTTTCATCATAGATTGTGAAGCAATTAATTCAGCGCCACAGGCTGTTTTCATTCCTTCAAGAGCAATACCTCGCCCGTTAGCTAGCATTATGGACGAGCCTTCAATAATCGGGAAGTTACCTTTGCATTTGGGACACGAAACCAGATCCCCTTGTCGGGCGACACTTTTGCCTCCTGCGGTCATGGTTTGTGAGCCCTGAAGTACGGTACCTCCGTGGGTGGTCTTATCTCCAATTACGATTACTCTACGAGCGGACATGACTCCTCCTTATTCTATGAAATGTTTCATTTTGATATTTTAAACTAAAATGATAGGATTTTCTTGTGAAATTGATAGTTTATATATTCATTTTAAAAGAAAATACATAATTTCTAAAATAGTAGTCGTGTTTAATTTTGTCACGTAACAATATCATTTGTAAAAAATGATTCTATACTGCAGACTTTATCATTGATTTAGTAGTGGTGATTTTTTATAATCTAGCTATTTTTTAGCTCGTTATCTAAAAATAGAAATAGGTTTAAATTTCAAAGAGGATTTTATAATGTCTAAAACAGGTTCAGTCGCACCAAAAGAGCGAATTAATATTAAATATACTCCGGCTACAGAAGGTCAAACTGATGAAGTTGAATTGCCTTTAAAACTTCTTGTTACTGGTGATTTTAAAGGTGCTGCAGAAGACTTAAGCCTTGAAGAAAGAGAGACAGTTTCTATTGATAAGCACAATTTTGATGCTGTAATGAAACAATCTAATTTGACGATTGATGTAGCTGTTCCAAACCGCTTGGAAGAAAATGCTGAAAATCAAGACCTGGGTGTTAGCCTAAAAATTGAGAGCATGGCGGATTTTTCTCCCGACAATATTGCTAAGCAAGTACCCCAATTAAACAAGTTATTAGAGTTGCGAGAAGCACTTCTTGCCTTAAAAGGACCGATGGGGAACATCCCGGCATTTAGAAATAAATTGCAAGAGTTAATTGCAGATCCTAACGCAAGAGAAACGTTGGAAAAAGAGTTGGCGATCATTTTAGAAAAAGAATAAGGGTAGTAGATTATGGTTACTAAGAATCAAACTGCAAAAGCTGAAAAAAATTCGCAAACAACAAGCTTGCTTGATCAGGTCATGGAACAGACACGTTTTAAACCTGAAAATGAAGATTACAGCATTGCGCAGCGTGGAATTGCAGAATTTATTTCTGAAATGTTGAAATCTGATAGTACAGATGCAGTTGTAAATAAGACGCTGATAGATGAAATGATTGTTCGTCTTGATGAGAAAATCAGTCATCAAGTAGATGAAATTTTACATAATGATAAATTCCAAGAAATGGAGTCTGCGTGGCGTGGTTTGAAACTTCTTGTAGATCGCACAGATTTCCGTGAAAATATTAAAATAGAAGTACTAAATGTAAGCAAAGAAGAATTGCTTGACGATTTTGAATATGCCACTGATATTACTCAAAGTGGTTTATATAAACATGTTTATTCAGCAAACTATGGTCAATTTGGTGGTGAGCCGGTTGCTGCGATTGTTGGTAACTACACGTTTACGCCATCAGCACCAGATATTAAATTATTGCAATATATTTCATCTGTTGGCGCAATGTCTCATGCTCCATTTATTTCAGCTGCAGGTCCTGAGTTCTTTGGTCTAGATAGTTATGCATCTTTATCTGAAATTAAAGAAGTAAAAGATATTTTTGAGGGGCCTCGATATGCTAAATGGAGAGCTTTAAGAGAGTCAGAAGATTCAAAATATTTAGCATTAACAATGCCACGTTTCTTGTCTCGTTTGCCTTATGATTCAATTGAAAATCCGATTAAAACTTTCAATTACAATGAAGGAATTGATGGCAACCATAATAATTATTTGTGGAGTAATGTAGCATTTTTGATGGCATCTAAAGTTACTGATAGTTTCGCTAAATATCGTTGGTGTCCAAATATTATCGGCCCACAAAGTGGTGGTACGGTTGAGGATTTACCCGTTCATTTATTTGAATCGTTTGGTCAGTTACAAGCGAAAATCCCAACAGAAGTATTAATTACTGATCGTAAAGAATTTGAATTAGCTGATGAAGGTTTCATTCCTTTAACTATGCGTAAAGGAAGCGATAATGCAGCGTTCTTCTCGGCTAACTCTGTTCAAAAACCTAAAAAATTCTCAAATACAGAAGAAGGAAAAGCCGCTGAAACAAATTATAAATTGGGTACACAATTGCCATATATGTTCATTGTGAACCGTTTAGCGCATTACTTAAAAGTATTACAACGTGAACAGATTGGCTCGTGGAAAGAGCGCCAAGATCTTGAACGTGAGCTGAATGTGTGGTTGAAACAGTATGTTTCAGATCAAGAGAACCCACCAGCAGAAGTGCGTAGTCGTCGTCCGTTACGTTCTGCTAAAGTGGAAGTATCAAGTGTAGCAGGAGAGCCAGGTTGGTACAAAGTTTCTTTATCTGTTAGACCGCACTTTAAATATATGGGGGCAAGTTTTGATCTTTCCCTTGTGGGTCGATTAGATATTGATAATAAATAAGTAGTTGTTTTATGGGGTTTTGGAACCGAATTAAAACTGCTCCACAGAATACGGATGTTATAAAAAAGAAAACTGAAGCAGAGATTGTAAGCGACTTAATTCGTTCGATAAAAAGAAACATAGAATTAGTACTTAATTCAAAAGAAGGGTGTACATTATGTGCGCCCGATTTTGGTTTAAGAGACTTTAATGACGCAACTGCAACTACAAAAAGTTTAAGTCAAACAATTGTTGCAAATATTCGTTCTAGTTTAGAGCGCTATGAACCAAGAGTTCGTATTACAAGAATAGAATATATCCAGGATACATATGATGTTCTTCAGCTTAACTTCCGTATAACTTGCGTAGTGTTATTAAAACAAAAAAATGAGTTAACTGAATTAAACATTATTTTAGATAGTTCAAATAAGAAGTTTAGGGTTGTGTAAATGTCTTTGAAAGAGTTTTTTAGAGCTGAGTTAGACTTTCTCAAAAGAGATGGACTACATTTTTCAAAGATTTATCCCCATTTGTCTAGATTTCTATCTGATGAGATCGTTGATCCTGAAGCTGAGAGAATTATTGAATCTTTTGCTTTTTTAACGGCACGTTTGAAAGAAAAAGTTCAAGATAATTTACCTGAGATAACTCAATCAATGATTCAGCTTCTTTGGCCAAATTATTTGCACCCTTTACCAAGCTGTGCAATTTTAAACTTTCAACCTAAAGAAAGGGCGATTACAACAAAGCATGTAGTTCCTAAAGGGACATTTGTTTCATCTAAACCTGTAGACGGTACAGCTTGTCAGTTTCAGACAACGATGGATGTCTCAGTTTATCCGCTTGTGTTAAATGATGTAAAAAGCGCATCGGGTAGTGAGTCTACAATCATTGAATTAGAGTTAGAGAATATCACAGATAGTGATTTTTCTTCTATACGGTGCGATGAATTGTCATTTTATTTATCAGGGAGTGATTACAGTGCTTTAACTTGTTATCAATGGGTTTTTAATTATTTAACAAAAGTTTATATCAAATCAGAAGACGGTGTAATTAATTTACCACTGGATGTTATTTCTTCTGTTGGTTTTGATAAAGATGAATCTTTGATTCCTTATCCAGATAATGCATTTGATGGGTATCGATTATTACAAGAATTTTTCTTTTTTCCTAAAAAATTTTATTTCTTTAAGTTAAGAAATTTACATCTATATTTAAATCGATTAGGTAAGAAAAAATTTAAGTTATTTTTTGAGTTTAATCGTTCTTTTCCTAAAGATCTAAAATTAACACGAGCAGATTTTTCTTTGTATTGCGTTCCAGTAATTAATTTATTTGAACATGATGCTATTCCGCTAAATTTTGATGGAAAAAAAGATCTATATCCAGTGATTCCGGCTGGTTTTAATCGGGAGCATTTCGAGATATTCGATATTAAGCGTGTTTCAGGCTCAAAGTTTTTAAAAGAGACGGGAAATAGGATTTATACTTATCCAAAATTTGAATCATTTGTGCACAGTTCCGCATCAGGAAGGTATGGGTACTATAAATCAATTATTAAAAATAATATTGAAGAAACAGGTTATGATCATTTTGTCTCTTTTGTATCTGATTCCAATAAGATTTTAGATACTTCTAGAGAAACTATATCTATAGATTTAGATTGTACAAATTATAATTTACCTGAGTTTTTAGGTATTGGTGATATTTGTGTACCATCACAAAATACTCCTTCTTATATTGACTTTAAAAATATTACGTTGCCTGTAAAAACAGTTCGAGCTGTTTTAGATGAATCGATTCATTGGAAGTTAGTCTCCAATCTTTCACTTAATTATTTATCTTTGACAAAATTAGATGTTTTAAAGGAAATACTATTAACTTATGATTTTTCTGCAATGTATGATGTTCAGGCATTAAGAAGAACTGAAAAACGTTTGGCTGGGATGGAGTCAATTATGACTCGTCCACTTGATAAAGTCATAAAAGGTATCGTATATAGAGGTCAAAAATCAGTATTAAGAATAGATAGTAATAATTTTCTCTGTGAAGGAGAATTATTTTTATTTGGTTCGATTCTTGCTGAATTTTTTAGGTTATATGGAACAATAAATTCATTTCATCTTTTAGAAGTTATTAATACAAGCAATAACGAGATATTTAAATGGGAACAGAAAACCTCTCTTCAAAGAGTGATCTAATTCAGTTTGGCTTTCATCAGCTCATAGAAACAATAGCTGAGGCATCGTCTATGAGCTTAGATGAATTAGAAAATACTTTAATTGAGGAATCAATATTTCGTTTCTTTAGTAATCCTAAAATTAATTTTCCTGCTGGGGATATTGAGCAAGTTGCCATTCAAGATGAAGAAGGGAAACGGATATTCCAAATTATTACTAACTTTTTGGGATTACAAGGTGCATCAGGTCCACTTCCAGGAAGTATCTTGGATGAAATTGCAGAGTCGTCGTATGATAATGAGTCTATTCAAGCTCAGTATTTAGATTTTTTTAATCATCATTTGCTCGCAATATTTCACCAAATCTGGAGAAAATATAAATATTATATACGCTTTAAACCTGATTTCTCAGATAATTATTCTCGGAACATTCTGAATATCTTAGGGTTATCTAAAGATTTTATAGGTTTTTCTCATTTAAATTGGAATAAGATTTTTTATTATATTGGTATTATACAATCGGGTATAAGAACCCCGCAGATACTAGCTGATATTATTCGACATTATTTTGATTTGGATGATGTTTTTATTGAGGAGCATGTAAGACAGCTTGTTGAAATAGAAAGCGAGCAAAAAAATAAACTTGGTATGCAAAATATGATGTTAGGTAATAATTTTATTTCGGGCGATAAAGTTGAATCATTTTCAAATAAGTTTAGAGTTAATATTGATAATCTAACAATAAGTGAATTTTACCAATTTTTGCCAAATACTGAAAAGTATAAGCATCTTCAAGAGTTGATTCGCTTTCTATTAAAAGATCCACTGCCTTATGATATCTCATTAGGTTTACATCCAGATACGCAGTCTACATTTATTTTGGGAAAGGATAATTCTAGTTGGCTAGGGTGGACGACATTGATTAATACAGATTCAGCAAAAGTTCATTCTTTAAACCGGGTAATCATTGAAGGAACGGCATAAATGCATAAGCTTTTATTGATGGTAACTAATGCGTTGATGCTTGAAAGAGGAACATTACCTTATTGCTATTTTGATTTATCTGGTGGTTTAGTTGGTTCTTCATCAAATGTGAATTGGAAAATAGATAATTGGAAGAATGAAATTTCAGATATTGAGTTTGAAATAAAGTATTATAATACTGATTTTTGTTTAATAGCTCATAGTAAAAAGCTTTTTATTAATGGTACAACGAGAGCTCTCCCAGCGGGAGGAATTATCAAATTAAATGATAATGATCTTATTTCTCTATGTAATTATAAGATTAGAGCTAAGATTTTTACTAATGAAGCAGAAATGGTGACTTTACAAGATGAATTATCTTATTTATTGAATAAACAAACAGATAATACAATCTTAAATTTAGAATATGCTCAGCAATATAATTATGATTTTGAGAGAGCTATCATTAATCAAGATTTACTTGAATTAAAAACAAATGGCACGAATCTAGATCCGTTATTGGCATTAACAGTAGATGACGAGTCTTCTACAGAGTTAATTGATGCGATGCCTCATCAATTTGAGTCTACGGAATATAAATTTTTTAATCCTTATATTCATAGTGTTTTAGAATATTATACTCCACTGGATGTTAACCAGTCACAAAGTGAATTAGTGAAACCTACATCTACAGTTGAATATGAAGGAGCACAGAATTCTGTATCAACTTTTACTGATAAAGATGATACAAAACCAAAACAAGTGGAGCCTATTTTAGATCCCCTATTTTTTATTAAATAACTAAGGAAATCTTATGAAATTAAAATCTTTATTTATGTTTACTATTGTTGCATTAACTATGGCAGGATGCTCTTCTAATAATGAACCGAGTGTCAATCCTCGTTTAGTAAAACCATCGACTTATTCACTTTCTATTTATGCAACGGATCGTGCCAATATTAACGTTTATTCACCGAAAGATGATGCTATTACTGTAGTAAGTGATGAGGCATCAGCAGAGTTTGAAGAGCTAGACGCTTTAAAACAACCTCAAGTTAAACGTCCAATGACAGCTCATGAATATAAAAAGAATGCGACAGCCAATAGTACTAATTCGGATAAGCAAATTATCGAGCAAGAAAATGGAAAGGCTGATGCTAGAGCGACTCCTGTGATGTTAAAAATCTTCCAATTAACTGATAAGTCTCTGTTTTTAAGTAGTACATATGATGATTTTCGTGGCAATGATTTTACAGAATCATTGGGTAAGACATATGTTTCAAATATAGATTTAATTGTTGCTCCTAATCAGTTTAGATTTGTGGATTCAGAAGAAATGAATGAAAAAACCCATTATATTGGGGTGGTAGCGCTTTTTAATGGTTATGAAAACCGCAAATGGAAAGGCATTGTGCAAGTAAAACCTAAAGGCGGGGAAAATTACCCTCTGTTAATTCGTGTTTTAGATTCTAAAGTTGAAATTTTTAAGGATAATTAATCCATGTCTTTATCAAATCGTGTTTTATGGAAAGAAGGCCTATTCATTAGGCCGCAACATTTTCAGCAAGAAAGCCGTTTTTTAACATCACAACTGAAGCAAGTTATTGATATCTCGGCTTATAATTTAGGTTTTGAGAAAATTGCGGTTGATCAACAGCAGCTTTCTTTTGGAAAGTTTGGTATCACTGAATGTAAAGGTGTAATGCCCGATGGAACACTTTTTGATTTACCTCTAACGGATAGTTTGCCTTCTTCAATTAGCGTAAGTAGTAATTTTGTTGGCGAAACAATTTATCTTTGTTTGCCGATTATTACAAATGGAGAAGGTGAAATTAAATATTCATCAAATCGTTCAGAGTCAATGGATTTTCGAAGTGAAATTGTTTTTACTGAAGTGAAAGACTCTCATAGTGAAAGTGGAAATTATACTCAGCTTGAGTTGTTGAAAAATCAATATTTCCTAAAATCTTCATTAGATGATTTGAGTAATTATGTTTCTTTACCTATTGCAAAGATTAAGGATATTACATTAGATCATCAAGTTATATTAGATGAAGCATTTTATCCTATGTCATTGCATATTAATGCAATGCCAGTCTTCATGAAGAAATTAGCAGAGTTGTCTGATTTAATTTCATTACGAGCACAAAATATTGTGAGTAGAATAGGGCGTCCTGAACAATCTGGAGTAGCTGATGTTAATGATTTCCTTATGCTTTTAAGTCTTAATAGGGTTTCACCGTTAATAAAAAGTATTGTGAAATTAGGTAAAGTTCATCCTTTATCTGTTTATGAATTACTTGCTTCATTACGTAGTGAGTTGACTACTTTTGTTTTAAAAGAACGATTTTCAGAAACTTTTTATGATTATCTTCATGAAAATCCAGCGACTTCTTTAGAGCCCTTATTTAATGATATCAAGTCCTATTTAAGTATAGTGACAAATACAAAAGTTGTACCATTGCCAGTTGTTGCTCGTCAATATGGAATTTATACGGCTCAGGTTAACGATGCATCACTTTATTCTACAGCTGAATTTATCATTGCTGTAAAAGCACATTTACAACCAGAGTTGTTAAAAAATCAATTTATTCAACAGACTAAGATATCAAGCATCGAGCAAATTAATCAACTAGTTCATTTACAATTGCCTGGTGTTCCTGTGAGTGCTTTACCTGTAGCTCCTCGATATTTACCTTACCATTCTGGTTTTATGTATTTCCAATTAGATAAAACATCGCCATATTGGGAAAGTTTATTAACTTCATCTGGATTTGGTTTCCATATTACAGGAAATTATCCAGGGTTAGAGCTTGAATTTTGGGCTATCCGTGGAGATTTATCATAATGAATAATAGAGAGTTGTTGAATACATATAATTCATCAATTGATATACCTTCAGATCGAGTTTTCATTACGAATAATGTACCAGTAATTAATGAAAAAACCGATCTTCTTTATGAACAAGTTGGGAATGTTGATTTTGATATAGACTATGACTTTCAATTACAAACTCACTCTTATAATACCTTAGTTGAATTGGCAAATCCACTATTAGCAACAGCTCTTAGACTAAGAAAATTATCGTATGTAGATGATATCAGTAGTTTATACACTAGGATGCAAAATGAAATCATGGCATTGGGTGAAAAAGTAAAAGAATTAAACTATGACAGTGCATTCCAGCTTTCATTCCGCTATTGTGTGTGTACATTTATTGATGAAATGGTGATGGCAACTTCTTGGGGAAGTTCTTCAGTTTGGGGTCAGCGATCGTTACTTGCTCATTTTCATAATGAAACATGGGGAGGAGAAAAGTTTTACTCTATCTTATCAAGAACGATGCTTGAACCTGAAAAATATCATGAGTTGTTAGAATTTATGTACATTTGTTTGGCTCTTGGCTTTAAAGGGCAGTATGCCCTTAGTCCACATGGGCAAGAAAATATTCAAAATATTTTAATAAAATTACAAAAAACACTGAGACCATTACGTGGGTATGATTATCAGAGAAACCAGCAAACGCATCTTTACAAAAGTGATTATACGGTAAAGAAACCATTATCATTAAATCGTGTTGCATGGGGAACATTACTTGTTTTTGTATTAATTTATTTCTTATATAGTATGCTTTTGGATTCATATTCGACTGAGATCATTAATAATGTAAATGACATTATTAATAATATGTAGTGAGGGATTTTGTTATGGCACTACGTTTTTCTTTTGTATGTAAAGCGATGTTTGCTTTTTTCTTATCTATGTATTCTGTGAATACTTTATCTGAAGAACGATTGGATAAAGCAGAGCAATGCGTATCGATTAAATCCAATATTAATCGTCTTGCATGTTTCGATAGAGTATTTAATACACCAGTTAGAGAGCAAATGATAGATGAACGTGCGGTCAGTAATCTTGTTCCTAAATTGGTTGGTGATATTTTTACATTAGCGAAAGTTGATGGACGGGATGCTTGGGCTGAAAATAATTTAGAACTCGCTTTATTAAGTAATGACGGCAATGCTTCGATATACGTTGCTTGTAAAGACAATATCACAAGATTCCAAATTGCATTGGATAAACCCGTTAAACATAATTTACTGAATGTTCATATTGCTAATAACGATACAAATCATACTGCCTCTAAAATTGATTGGCAGAGTGCAGAACGAGGCTATTTGTTAGATGCTGGGCGAGGACTCTATGCAATACAACAATTAAAATCAATCTTATATATTGATACGTTTTCAGTTTCTCTTCCGCAAGAAGATCGTCAGTTTATTTTCAAAAATAACGGACTAGCATCTCAAGTTGCGCCAATAAGAAAAGAATGTGGTTGGTAAAATGAAGTATCAGAGCATTTTAGATGATATTGCTGGAGAATATTTTCCCGTTGGTACACCTGATGAAGAGGGTATCGTTTTTTCTGCGCTTGATGAGCAAGTCATGAAGTTTGGTTCTTTGCAGCATGATACGATTGATTGGGAAGGGATTATTTCACATTCTCATCAGTATTTGTCTGAGTCTTGTAAAGATTATAAGGTTTTACAATATCTAGGTTATGCCTTACTTTATAAAGGATTTAAGTCTAATCTTGTTGACTTTCTATCATTGTTCTCAGAATTCAATAAGAAGTTTCTTTTTAATGCTTATCCTAAGCCTTCAACCGATAATACAATTAATCGTTTTAAAGGAAAGTTCATTACACTTATTTTTGAACGTCTTGAAAATGCAGCATCAATTAATACAGATGTAAGATTTACAGCAGTAGAAAATGATCAGATAGACAAATTTATAGAGGTGCTTTCGCTTCAATTAAGTGAAAAACTTTCTGGTGTTGAGTCTGCTTTAGCTCGATTACGACGTTTCGTAAAAGAGCGGTCAGATTTTGTTGAGAATTCTCAGACAAAAGAAGAGAATAAAGTCGCACCAGACCAAATGGCTACAGATGCACCAATCACTGCTAGCCAAGTTTCTGCTGAGAAAGTTTCTTTAAATATTCCTGACGTAAATAAATTTGAACTGACAAATGCTCGTCAATTAAAACAATTTTACTTTCAAGTTGCAGATACCACTTGTGAATTACAGCCTTCATCAATATTGGGTTATGTAAGCCGTCGATTTGGACTATGGCATAGTATTACCCAATTACCAGAGATGAATAGCCAAGGTATTACAGCCATGCAATC
>CAUQFM010000015.1:0-25491 GCA_963517295.1 uncultured Vagococcus sp. | reverse complement strand
CTCATTAACTAAATAAAGCATTCAACACAAAAACTATAAAGAGTAGTATTATGTATAAAAATCTCGCGTGTAAATTTAATAAAAGGTTAGACATATGCTGAAAAATGATGAAATTAACTTTTTTAGTTTACATAAATGGTGATTATATCAAGTTGGAAATCTGTTATACTTTTTATAGTTAGTTAAATATAGGAGTATCAAATTATGACTTATTCAGTAATAGAAAAACAGAAAATTAATGATGTTGATTTATTTTTTTCAATTAGTAAACATACAAATTCTAATAAACCTATACTACTTTACTTACATGGAGGACCAGGGGATAGTTTTATTCCTTTAACTCAAAAGTTTAACTCAGAATTAGAAAAAGAGTTTATCTTTGTAAATTTAGAACAGCGTGGCACAGGCTTGTCTTATTATAAATTCAGTGATTCAAATAAGTTATCCATTGAAGATATAGTTAATGATATTTTTGTTTTCATAAATTATCTTTTGAAAAGATTTAATCAAGAAAAAATAATTTTAGTAGGACATTCTTGGGGATCTGTTCTAGCTATTAAGTTAATTCAAAATCATCCTGAAATAATTCTTAAATACATCGGGATTGGTCAAGTGATTAACATGAAAAAAAATATAGAATTTCAACAATCTTTTTTAAAAGAAAAAGGAGTGGATGAAAAAGCTATTAATTTTGAAGACGAAAAATCTCTAATAGCAGATAGTTTATCTCTTACTCGGCTAATTGTAAAAAATGGTGGGTCTTTGTATAAGCAAACTAATTACTCCAAATTAATTTTTCCTTTCCTTTTTTCGAAATCTTATTCATTAAAATCCTTAATTCAGTGTGTTAAAGGTTCTAATCAATCTATTCAATACTTTTGGAAAGAATTGATGGATGTAAATTTTGATAAAATTGATAATTTTTCTATACCTGTTTCTTTTTTTGAAGGAAGGCATGATTATTATGTTTCATCAGAAATGGTCAATGATTTTTCAAAGAAAATTAAAAGTCCAGTTTCTTTAGTATGGTTTGAAAATTCAGGACATTTTCCTCAATGGGAAGAATCAAAAAAATTTAATCAGTATGTAATTGATCTATGTATAAATAATGATTATTAATTATTTAATGAGTTAGTCTACATAAATGGTAATTATACCAAGCTATTTCGTTGATTTTTGATAGCGAATAAGCTATCATTAAAGTATGGAAAATAATAAAATAGAATTTGATTATGTAAAGAGAAAAGACGGAACATCTTATTTTAAAGAGTTTATGGATTCTTTACCTGTTAAAGATAAAGCCAAAATGTTATCAACTATCACTAAAACGCAAGAACATGGTTTATTAGTTGCTCAAAATATGGAGTGGGTAAAAAAGTTAGATAATGATATTTATGAATTACGTTCTAAAGTTGGAAGTAATATACAAAGAGCTTTATATTTTCAAAAGATCGGTAATGAATACTTAATTACTCATGGATTTACAAAGAAAACACAAAAAACTCCGAAAACGGAAATCGAGCGAGCAAAATCTATTAGAGATAAATACAAGGAGGGTGAACTATTATGAGTGGAATTAACGATATGATTCAAGAATTAAGTCAAGATAAAGAATTTAAAGAAGCATATGAGCAAGAACAAACTAAGTTAGATATTGCTGTACAAGTGATGAAATTAAGAGAAGAATTAAACATGACACAAAGAGAAATGGCCTCATTAGTTGGTAAACCTCAATCTACAATAGCAAGAATAGAGAGTGGTAATATGAACCCATCTATTAAAATTTTAAGTGAAATTGCAGAACGTTCAGGTAAAAAATTAACTTTATCATTTAAATAAAAAATAGAAAACCAGTTTAGGTTTTCTATTTTTTGGTTAACATAAAACCCATTATAGTAAGTAACTTTATGATATTATTTTTTCTGTATATGTCTCCATTTAACCTCCACTATTATTTCCAAGATAATTGTCAAAAAGAATACAGAACAAAATCCGATAAATACGGTAGATTCATTATTAGGATAATCAAAAATAAATGAAGATAAAAACATTAATAGACACAAAATTCCTAACACAAGACAATAAGTGCCTCTGATTTTATTAGAAAAAGTAATATATTCCTTTTTATTTTTTCTAAATAAAATTGAAGCATCATTCCAAGGGATATTGGGTGTAAACCTAGATAAACTTCCAAAGAGAAAAACTAAAGTAAAACCACCAAAAAGAAATCTCATTTTACTCACTCCTTATGTTTAATTATAACATTTTATACACCATTAAATAAACTTCATAAAATAATGTGTTTCTTAATAATGTGTTAGGTTAACATATTGGCAGTTATAATGAGTTAATAAAACCATTTATAAATCCATAAATCATAGGCAAAATAAGTCCTAAGCATAAACAAATAAAACCAACCTGCCCCCACTTGTTTAATTTTGAATAAAAAGATTTAAAATTAAATAATAAAATCAGTAATCCACCAAATGCTACGAAATATCCTATTGTGTAAACCGTTTAATCTCCTCATTTCTATATTTTGAGTGATACTTTTAGATATATTGTATCATCTGATTTACATAACTGGTGATTAGACCAAGTTGTTTTTAGTAGTATAATTAGGTAAAAGGAGCGATTAGTATGAGTCCAATAACAATTATTGATCTAGGAATAGCTGTTCTATGTTTTATAGGTGCGATAACATTCCACTTGTTAAAAGAAAAGGGAGCAATTTTAGTTAGTGGATTTGATAGTATTGCTGAAAAAGATAAAAAAAATTATGACCAAAAAAAGATTAGTTTAGATATGAGAAATTCATTATTAACCTGGGGACTGGTCTTATTATTAGGCTCTATTCTTTCTCAATTCATTCATGAGTATTTTGGAGTAGGAGCTATGTTAATATTTTTTGTTTTAGTAATTAATTCAATTGGTTCTTTTGATAAATACAAAAAATAGTTATTTAAAGAGTCAGTTAACATAATTAGATATTAAACCTAGCTGTAGACGTACAAGGGTTACAGGCGCTGAGACTGTGAATCCCAACCGGTCTACCTAAAAATTAAAAAGCAGAACCTTGTTAAATCAAGGTTCTGCTTTTTTTGACTTAGTGAAATGATCGAAAGAAACTAGTGAGGAATTGTTATATTTAATTTTAACATTAGATACTCTAAAGACTCATTCCTCGTGAATGCTCCATTTGATGAGGGAGTATTCGTTCTTCTTTGGTTTCTAACTCTCTTTCGTAACTCGACGACTTCCAACAGTTTATTTCATAAGCTAATTTTTGTTGATGTTCTCGATAATGATCTCTGTAGATAATGTTAAGGCCTTTTCTCCTGATTTGTCTTAGGATGAACATAGTAGTACCCAGATTATTTTGTTCTTGTGCTAACAATGAATATTTTCCGCTTTAAGCTCTGCAATAGAGTTTTTATTGGGTTGTGTCTTCTGGACAACTGAAAGCTCGTACTCCTCTTACAAAGGTTGTCACTTAGTTTCCTCACACGCTCCATTTGACCAATCGCATACTTTAGTAATTGTGTTGGTTGCTATTTCTTTTTACAATATGAGTAACCAGAAAAACAAAATAGGAAACAAATAAAGAAAAAGATAGTCATTGAGGCTGGATTAGAAGTAAAGCCACCAAAGACAATAATCAAGCCGCCAATCATGGCAAATATTGGGGAGATAAAACCTGTAAAGACGTTTGTAATGATTTTTTGTTTAAAGAGTATTAAGACTTTAATGTACAACATCATGTAAAAGATATAACCAAAAACAATGGCTATTTCGCTAATATCTCCTGTTGTAATTAAATGAAATTTTTGAGTGATATAGTGAATGATAAACCAGAAAATACCACAGAATAAACTGATCATAGCAGAGTGATTTTTAAAAATCCCACGTGTGTTTTTCAGAATTTTATCCGCGTTAGGCATCATATTTTTACTCGCTAAAACATAAGGCATTCTCAAATGACTTAAAATAATGCCATTCACGACACCTAACATTGAAATTAAGATAAAAATTAACAGAATAACTTCACCGCTTTTACCAAGTATTAACTGTCCAATCGTTGTTACAGCACCATCTCCAACAGATAAAATATACTCAGGACCTAGCACTTTATTCATGCCTAAAAAGTAAGCAAGATAGACGAATAAGACAATAATTGGAGCAATTGTTAAAGCTAAAGGCATTGTTTTTTTAGGATTTTTGACCTCTCCTGAAATACTTAAAGCAATCGTCCAACCGTCGTAAGCAAAAGCCGTCGGAGCAAGAGCGGCAAGCCATCCCATCCCAACGTTAGTTAAGGGAACAGCCTCGATAGTTGCCGGAATATCAGGTTGACCTTGTTTGAAGAAAATAGCGAATACACCAACACCGATAAGTGGAACTAATTTAGCTAGAGATGAAATAACTTGAAATTTTCCACCTAGTTCTTTAGAGATAATATTAATAAAATAAAATGATAGCAAATAAAAGAAACCAATTCCCATCTGTAAATCTAAGTTACTCGGTAAATGAAATAAAAGACAAGTGTAGATACCAGAAGCCCAAGCAACGACGACTGTTACAGTTGGATAATATAAAAAAGTTTGAAACCAACCAACCGCACTTCCTAAATTTTTCGAATAGAACTCTTCAAAGTAGCTGACGACACCACCCGTTCCATTTGTTCGTGAGGCAAGATTCGATAGAGTGATACTACCAAAAATGATACTAAATGCGCCAATAATAAAAACTAAAGCACCTAGAAAAATATTACCACCTGTAAATGTTAAAATATCATCCACTTTAAAAAAGATACCAGACCCAACGCATATTCCAACAATCATCGCAGTTGCAGTCCATAATCCATACGATTTATTTTCGTTAATAAAAAAACCTCCTAAAAAATTTCTATTAAAAAAATATACCATAAAATAAACCGATAATAAATGAAAATTAACAATTATTCGTATAAATAAAAACGAGACTGACATTTGGGTCAGCCTCTATTCTTGTTTATATGAATAGTCTTTAATAGTCAGGGATAAAAAGTCTGCCCCAACGACAACTTCACAAAAAGCAATCAATCAAAAAAGCGATTGCCTTTTGATTGATTGCTCGGAGCAAAATGATTTTTGATCTACCTTGTTTTTTAGTCTAAAGTTTTGTGAATTGTTCCTAACATGAATACAACGAGGATAACGACTAATCCCCAAGCCAAGATGTAGGAATCAGCTGTTTGGCTAACCCAACCAAATAGAAGAGGACCAAGAGAGCCTAGCATAAACCCACCAGCTTGCATAAAAGCAGATAAACTGATAGCCTCTTCAGCTGTATTTGCTTTTATTAAAGGTAAGGTTAAAGCTAGAGGGAACAACCCACCGGCACCAATTGCTAGGAAGATCACCGCAATCCATGGTGTGATAGATAATATAAGTAAAACCAAACCAATTAATTCTGATAAAGCACAAATGAAAAGTAATTGTTTAGTTTTTTTATTTGATCCTACTAATTGTGGAACGATAAAACTAACAGGTAATTGAATTAAAGTAAACGTACTAAGTAGTAAACCAGATTGACCTTTTGTAAACCCAATACTTTGGACATAAGGTGCTAGCCAGGCGGTTAAAGAGTAAAAAACGGAAGCCATTAAGGCAAAAAACAGCATTAACCAAATATTTCTTGTAGCTTGTTTTTTATTAACAGGTTCTTTTGTTGAGGCATTTGTCGGTGCTTTTTTCATTAATGGAAGTAATGCAATCGCCGCAATTAAAGCGAACAAACTCCAGAAACTAAGAGCGATACGCCAAGAATCACTAAAATACTGAAATAAAGGTTGGGCAAATGATGACGCAATCGCCGCTCCAGCAACCATGGCACTTGAGTAAAAACTCATTAGGCTTGGTTCATTAGGATAATGTTTTTTGATTAATCCGATAATCAGTGGACCCGCGATACCGATACCGATACCAGCTAAAATAGCAGTGATGATTAATCCCAGGCTAGATGAAACAAATAAGCGAGTAAAAAGTGCCACAAAAATGAGTGACAATGAAACCATCAAAGCGCCTTCTACTTGTAATTTACGACTAAGGTAAAGAGCTAAAACAGAGGCTGCTCCCATAAAGAACACCGGGAAAGTTGTTAGTAAGCTTGCGCTAATGTTTCCCATCTGTAATTCATCTTTAATGACTGTTAATAAAGGACCAACAGCAGTTATTGCTGGACGTAAATTAAGAGATAAGGCAATAATTAATAAGGTGAAATATTTTTTGTTCATAGTTAACTCCTCTTTTCTTATAGCATAGTTGTAGTATAAATTAGCTATTATGATAAAACCATACTATTATAATGATAGTAACCATAGGAAAAAACTATGAGGAGGATCTGCAAGTGGAATTACGTCAAATTAATTATTTTTTAGTGTTAGCTGAAGAATTACATTTTTCAGAAGCGGCATTTAGGTTAGGTATTAGCCAACCGAGTTTGAGTCAACAAATTAAAAATCTAGAAGAAGAAATTGGTTTGCCTCTTTTTGATAGGATTGGAAAGAAAAATAGTCTGACGAGTACGGGTTTTTTGTTAAAAAAATATGGTTTGGAGATGAATCAAGTCTTAACCAATTTTCAAGGAGAAATGGCTGATCTAAAAGAAGAAAAAATAGGAGAAATTAGAATTGCGATGTTACCCTCTGATTTAGATTATCGGATGGGAGATTTGATTGCTGATTTCTATCAAGAATATCCAGGGATTAAGATAACAGTAATTGCTTCAATCGAGATTGAACAAAAAATATTGCGAAATGAAGTTGATTTTGCTTTGGGGCTTCGCCAAGAAGTAAATCCTCAATTAACCCAACAAGATATTTTTACAGAAACATATGATTTGTTTGTATCAAATAAATTAGCCCAGACTTTACCAAGTGAGATAACCTTAAAAGAATTAAGTGAATTACCATTAATTTTATATCCAAAAGGTTTTTATGGGAGAAATTTGATGAATACATGGTCGATGGAAAAAAATATTTTATTGAATCCTGTCATGGAGATTAGTTCAGCTATAACTCAATTTCAATTGGTCGAACGTGGTGTAGGAGTCACTATTCAACCTCATCAACTAAAAGAATCACTCAGCAATCAAAATGTGACCAGTATAGAAATAAGTGATCCACCGACACGAGAAGTTGTGATTATCTATTTAAAAGATAGATACTTAACAGGAGCAATGTTAGCCTTTATAGATAAATTAAGTTATCTATTTTAGTAGTATCAAGTCATCATTTGAATTAACTCGTCTAAAATAGCGAATATGTGTCTTTAACTATTCACAAAAACTTCAATGTGTTAAAATACAATAGTGATGAATGAAATTAAGGAAGTGACTTAATGAGTAAAAAAGAAATAATCAGTAATATTGTTTGGTTTGGTGGGCTAATTGTTATTTTACTTAGTTTAAGAGCGTTTGTATTTTCACCAACAAATGTTTCAGGTAATTCAATGAATCCGACGATGGTTGACCGAGAACGAGTGATCGCGATGAAACAATCGAAAGTTGAACGTTTTGATATTGTAACGTTTCCAGCTCCAGATAATCCGAGCAAGAATTATATTAAGCGTGTGATTGGGTTACCAGGAGATACGATTGAATTTAAAGAGGACCAATTACTAATTAATGGAAAAAAATATGATGAACCTTATTTAGAAGAATACAAGAAGGCTCCAAGTGATGTGAAAACCCCTTATGGCTTACCTCTAACTCAAGATTTTAATATGACGGATGTTTTAGGTGAGAAAAAAGTGCCTGAAGGAAAGTTTTTTGTAATGGGTGATAACCGTCAAAATTCTAAAGATAGTCGCATGATTGGTTTTATAGATGAAGATAACATTTTAGGAAATGTTAAATTTGTTTTTTGGCCACCTGCTAAATGGGGAACAATTAATTAAACATGGCGAGTGCCATGTTTTTTTATATACTCAAAAATATGATAAACTAGGAATACTAATTGATAAGAGAGGTACAAATTGTGAGTGTTCAGTTTATTATTGGTCCAGCAAGTGCAGACCACACAGAAGAATTAGTTAATCAAGCCAATACCTGGTTAGAATCAGCGGCAGATCATGAAGTTTTTTACTTAGTGCCCAACCACGTAAAGTTTGAAACAGAGATTAATGTGTTACAAGAATTATCTCAATTACCTTACTACAAAGAATGGGATAACATGGCAAGCATGCGCCTTCAAGTATTTAGTTTTTCACGACTTGCATGGTACTTTATGCAAAATACTGAGGCTTATCAGAAACAAAAATTGTCTCAATCAGGAAAATACATGATATTAAGACGAGTTCTAATCGAAATTGAAGAAGAACTTGTTTTATTTAAACAAGAAGTGAATAAACCGGGATTTGTGGATCAATTAATTGCTATTTTTGATGAGCTACAAGAAGGTTTTGTGACAGCTGCTGATTTAGAAGAAACGTTAAGTCAATTAACAACCGATAACAAAGACGATGATCGTCAAATAAAATTAAGAGATATTCAGCTAATTTATCAAGTCTATACAGATAAATTAATAGCAGAAGATTTAAATGGCCATGATTTATTAGTATCTTTAGCGGAACATTTACAAAAAAAAGAGTTAAAAAATATAATGTTCATTGTTTCTGGATTTTCCAATTTTACTGCAATTGAAAAACAATTAATTGAACAGTTGATGCTGATTTCAGGGGAATTGAAAATCGCTTTGGTTTTAGATAAAGCCTATGTCAGTAAAGAACCAGAACCGTTTAACTTATTCTATAATACTGGTAGATTGTATCAGGAATTATTTTTTATGGCACAAAGAAATCAAGTGCCAGTCTTAATAGATAAAAAAATTCATTTAAATAATAGTGCTGATTTTTCTGTTTTAGATTCTTTTTGGCAAGAAAGTCAGAAGTTAGCACCCGTCAAAAAAAGTGAACCTATTAATCAAGAAGCGCTTAAAATCTGGCGGTGTGATGATCCATTTACTGAAATGATGTCAGTGGCAAAAGAAATTAGGCATCTTGTAGCAGATAAGGGGTATCGTTATCAAGATATTTCTGTGCTAACCCGAGATATTGATAGTTATCAAAAAATTATGGCACCTATTTTTAATGCCAATAATATTCCGTACTATATTAATCAAGAAGAAGAAATGAAGCATCATCCGTTGATTGAATTTATTAGTTCTTTATTTAATATGAATCAACATTTTTATCAGTACCGTGATGTTTTACGTTTTTTACGTTCTGAATTATTTTCTCCAGAGAGTTTAGTCATAGAACAAGAACATGAATGGGAAAAACACATGCTGAAATTGAGACAACAAGTTGATTATACTGAGAATGTTGTTTTAGCGTATGGTTATAGTGGAACTGATTGGTTAAAGGAGCGGGATTGGCAGTACATATACTATCAGTACGATGAAGAAGAAGGTAAATTAGATAATGATCAATTAATTCAAGCGACTTCTAATCATATTAGACACTTGATTAGAGAGCATGTTCCTGTTTTCTTTGAGGAGCTAAAACAAGTTAAATTAGGTAAAGAGGCTAGTTTATTATTTTATCGTTTTTTAATTCAAGTAGGAGTGGAAAAACAACTTTACTTTATGCGTGACCAAGAGTTGAATAAAGGAAATTTAGTTAAGTCTAGAAATCATGAACAAGCTTGGCAAGCACTGATAACGTTGTTAGATGAATATACGGATTTAATGGGAGAAGAACCTTTTATTTTAGATGACTTTATTCAAATTATTAAAACCGGAATGGAAGGACTCTCTTTCAGTAAAGTGCCAACAACGCTTGATCAATTAGTGGTGACGTCGATGGATTTAGTTCGGGTCAAAAAGAGTAAGGTTGCTATCATTATCGGAGCAACTGATCAAGTATTGCCACGAAAAATCGAGAATAAAACCCTGCTAACAGATGAGGAGCGGGGATTATTAAAAGAAAGTTTACCTTTTGATAAGTACCTAAAAAAAGATTTGACCTTAGATTCTGCAAAAGAACCTTTTGTTTTTTATCTATCACTCCTTTCAGCAAAAGAACAAGTGATTTTATCCTATCCAAAAAGTAGCGATAATAGTAAAGAGATAAAAATATCTCCTTATTTGTCCATATTAAAAAATCAATTTCAAATAACAGAAGAACTGAAACATGCGGCAACTTTCTTTGATGGCAGACAAGTGTTAGCTGATTTTTCTACGGATGATGTTCTATTAACTCAGTGGATTTCATATAAGCGGTTTTTAATGGATGAAAAACAAACACCCCCTTGGTTATTTAATCAATTAGAAAAACGACTTCTAAAAGAATTACCATTAAAAACCGAACGCTTATTATCTAGTTTAGCCCATCAGAATATACCGGAAACGTTGAATGAAGTATCAGTTGACGAATTGTATGGTGAGACAGTTTATGCCTCAGTGTCTAAAATTGAAAACTTCCATAAATGCCAATATAAATATTTCTTAATGTATGGCTTAGGCTTAAAAGAACGCAGTCAATTTGAATTATCTCCAGCGGCAACGGGTGATTTTTTTCATGAAAGTTTAGACCAATTTTTTAAAGAGCTGATTAAGCGACAATTAACGTTAAGTCAAATGACTCAAAAAGAAGTACAGGAACTAACTCAAGCGATATTGACTAATGTGTTAGGTGAGGATAAATTTACGATATTAAACTCAACCAATCGAATGAATTATATCAAGTATCAGTTAGAGAAAACGATTCAACGTGTGGGTTGGTCTTTAAAAAGGCAAAGTGATCGAAGTAATATGGACGTTATTCAAACCGAAATTTTATTTGGACAAGCATTGCAAGACATTAGTTTAAACAGTTTAGATTTTGAAATTAGTCATCAGAAGAAATTAAAAGTACGTGGTAAAATCGACCGAATTGATCAAATGAAAGTCGAAGAGGATATCTATCTTTCAGTTATAGATTATAAATCAAGTAAACACAATTTTGATTTTGTAGATGCTTATTACGGTTTAGCACTTCAAATGGTAACTTATTTAAATGTGGCTTTAGAAAATGCAGTGAACTTAGTGGGTGAAAAAGCTAAGGCGGCTGGTGCTTTTTATCTACATGTCAAAAACCCAGTTTTAACCGGTTCTGAAAAATTAACTGATGAGACAATGGATGAAGAAATGTTAAAAGAGTTCAAGTATGAAGGTATCTTGGTTAATGAAGAAAAGATTCTAGAAAATTTAGATAAAACCATTGATTTAGGTGTTAAATCGGCTGTGTATCCTTATGAGCAGTTAAAAAAAGGAACAATGAAATCCTCTCAGTTTGTGTCGGAAGATGAACTTGATTGGCTAATTGATAATAATCAGAAGAAATTCAAAGAAGCTGGGGAAGATATTTTTAAGGGATCAACAAAATTGAATCCAGCATATAAGGGACAAACTAGGGTTGCCTGTGAATATTGTCCATTTAGAAGTGTTTGTCAGTTTGATGTGATGTTAAAAGAAAACAACTATCACCGAATAGAGCCGTTAACTAAAGAAGAGATGATGGAAAAAGAGAAGGAAGGAGAACACAATGACTAATTTAAATCTTCCTTTAAAACCTGAAAATAGCCATTTTACAGATAAACAGTGGCAAGCTGTTTATGATGGCGGTAGCAATTTATTAATTTCAGCCTCTGCAGGTTCTGGGAAAACGACTGTTTTAGTTGAGCGAGTCATTCAAAAAATTAAGAGTGGCATTAATGTTGATGAACTGTTGATTGTGACTTACACCGAGGCGGCAGCTAAAGAGATGAAACAAAGAATTCAGACGGCTGTGCAATCAGCTATCACAGAAGAAACCGAGAGCGACAAGAAACAGCATTTAATTAAACAGTTAAGTCTACTTCCAACTGCTTCAATCAGTACGCTTCATGCTTTTTGTTTGACGGTCATTAGAAAGTACTATTATTTAATCCATATTGATCCAGTTTTCAGATTATTAACGGATGAAACGGAGATTGAGTTATTAAAAGAAGATGTCTGGAATGAAGTTAGAGAAAGTTTATACGGAGAAAAACAAGAAAGCTTTTATTTGTTGACTGAGAATTTTTCCAACGACCGTAATGATAACGGGTTAACTAAACTGATATTCTCCTTAGCTAATTTTGCTAAATCTAATACAGAGCCTATGGAATGGCTAAAAAAATTACCAGCGACTTATGATATATCTGATAATTTAGCTGAAAGTCAGTTATACCAATCATTCATGAAACCTGATATGGTAAAACAGTTAGCTCAGATAAAAGATAATAATGAAAAATTAACTAATAGTATTAAAGGTGAGCCTGATTTTGAGAAGACTGTTGGTGTTCTGGAACAAGATGCGCAGTTGATTGGTAATTTATTACAATTAGTTGAATCTGATGATTTAGATACCTGTTATCAATCTATTTCTCAAACTAAATTTACCGTTATTAAAGGGCCAAATAAAAAAACAAGTACCGAAGATGTGATGCTGTTTTACGAAGAAATAAAGGCTGAGCGAGATCTTATCAAAAAACAAGTAGCTACGCTTAAGAAAAATTACTTTAGCTTGTCACCTGAAAAACAAGTGGCGTTAATGAAGGATACTAAACCTTTAGTGGAAGAGATGGTTAGTGTCTGCGAAATGTATTTACACGCATTTGCAAAAGAAAAAGAGAAAAAGAATTTAGTTGATTTCAATGACTTGGAACATTTTACCTTAAGTATCTTGAGACAGCTAGAAGAGAATCAGTGGCAACCAACAGAAGCGTCTCTCTATTACCGAAATAAATTTCATGAAGTTTTAGTGGATGAGTATCAAGATGTGAACCGACTTCAAGAAGGAATTCTCTACTGGTTAAGAAAAACAGAAGGGGAAAATGGAAATCTGTTCATGGTTGGTGATGTAAAACAGTCGATTTACGCTTTTCGATTGGCTGATCCGACCCTTTTCATTGAGAAATATGAACAATATGCAACAGAAGAAGAGGGTCGCCGAATTATCTTGGCAGAAAATTTTCGTTCACGAGGAAGTGTCTTAGATTTTACCAATCTCGTCTTTACACAATTGATGGACCGTGAATTAGGTCAGATTGAGTATGATCAAAGTGCTGAATTGATTACTGGGTTCACAGGGTATCCTGAAAGTAAACAGCATGATACAGAAATACTTATTTTTGAAAGTGAAACAGAAGAAAGTGAAATCGAATCTCTTGATCTGACGTTTACGATTGATGACAAAACGGAAGGTGAATTACTTTTAGTTGGTCAAAAAATTCAAGAAATGATTTCATCAAAATTTCCAATCTATGATAAAAAGAAAAAAGAATCTCGCCCGATTAAGTATCAAGATATTGTGTTGCTTAGTCCAACCAAGAAAAATAATTTAGTCATTTTAGATATTTTTAAAGAACTAGATATACCCTTGTTTGTTAATGATACACAAAATTATTTCCAAGCGACTGAAATCAGAATTATGGTGGCTCTTTTACAAATTATTGATAATCCTTATCAAGATATACCATTAGCTGCTGTCTTACGCTCACCTATTGTTGGTCTAAAGGAAAATGACCTGGTGAAAATTAGACAATATGATGTGAATGGTTACTACTATGATGCGTTAACTAAGTTCTTAAAAGAAGAGTCAGCCAATACGCCTCTTTATCAAAAAATTCATGAGTTTAATCAGAATTTCACTAGTTGGAGAGAATTGGCTCGTCGTGAAAAATTAGTGACGTTAATTTGGCAAATTTATCAAGACACAGGCTTATTAGATTATGTAGGAGGCATGCCTTCAGGTAAGCAACGTCAAGCTAACCTACATGCTTTGTATGATAGAGCAACAGCTTATGAAGAAATGAATTTTAAAGGTTTATTCCAATTTGTTCGCTTTATTGAAAAAATGCAAGCCAAAAATAAAGATTTAGCTGAACCTAATGATTTAAATGACGAAGAAGATGCCATTCGAGTGATGACGATTCATGCGAGTAAAGGTCTAGAATTTCCTGTGGTCTTTGTTTTAGATATGAGCAAGCAGTTCAATATGACTGATATAAATAATCAATCCTATATATTTGATGAAGCACTAGGCTCGGGAATTAAGTATTTTGATAGTATTAACCGAGTTAAATATGAAACAATGCCATATGTCGTTATTAGAGAACAAAAACGAAAAAAAATGTTGGCAGAAGAAATGCGAAAATTATATGTTGCTTTAACTAGAGCTGAAGAAAAGTTGTTTTTAGTAGGTTCGTATAAAAATAAAGAAGATGCTTTAAAAAAATGGCAACAAAATGTAACCTCTGATCACCGAGTGCTTTCAACAAGTGGGCGATTAGGACAAAGAAGTTTAATGGGGTGGGTTGGAATGAGTTTAATAAGACATCCAGAAACCATTAAATCTTATCCTGAAATCACAGTTGAGGTATTAAAAGGATTAGGAAAGTCTTTAGCTAATTTTTCGATTGAATTTTTTACAAAGGAAATGATTCTTTCGTCTCGAAAACAAGAGGTAACTGAAGAAATCAAAGCAATTGTGTTGAATGATCAACCAAATCCTCAGTTATTGAAACAAATTGTTGATCGATTGAATTATCAGTATACTGATTTATCAGCGACAGTCACAACGAGTTATCAATCTGTTTCGGAAATTAAGCGTGTCTTCGAAGACCCTGATAACCGTGAGTTGCAAGTCTTAGATTTTTCTAAGCCCTTGAGTTTAACGGGAAATAAAATAGTCGGAGACGAATTAGCAAAACCTAAATTTTTAAGTGAAATGGCAGAAGTTACTCCTGCAGAAGTGGGAACAGCCACTCATTTAGTGATGCAACTTATGGATTTGTCAGTTGTCCCAACCAAAAAGTATATTGAAGATATGATTCAATCACTTGTTGAAAAAACAGTTATAAAAATAGAAGTTGCGAAAAAAATTGAGCCAGATATTATTTTAGAGTTCTTTAGTAGTTCTTTTGGCAGTCGATTATTAAAAGAACACAAATTAATAAAAAGAGAGCAGCCTTTTTCACTTTTACTTAGTGCGGAGGATATCTTTGGAAATTTCGAAGGAAAAAGAAGTGACCGATTATTAATTCATGGGATTATCGATGGCTATCTAGAAACCGAGAAAGAATTAATTTTGTACGATTTTAAGACAGATTATATTTCTCAAAAACCAACGAATGAAGAAATAAAAAACATGAAACAAAGGTATACTGGACAATTGAATGTGTATAAAAAGGCATTAGAGCAAGTTAAAGGAAGACAAGTGACCTCAGTTAAATTAATCTTGCTAAAAGGTCGATTAGAAATTGATTTAATGGAAGATTAAATAAATAAGTGGTGATAGAGTTAAAAAAATGTTAAAATTTTCTTATAAAAAGAGAGGTGGGAAAAGTATGTATAAAACATCAGGACAATTAAAAGCTGAAGCCAAAGATAGTTTAAGAGGTCGTTGGTCAGATGCTGTGAAGTTAAATTTAGTTCCTTCTTTACTTCAAATTGCATCAGCTATCTTTTTTTCATTGATGATCGCAGGTACTATATTGTTAGTCTCTGTATTTAGCTCATCTAATGATGTATCAATAGGTGACTCAAACCGAGAATCAGCAATTTTTGAAGGTAAACTAGGTGAGGAATTAGAGGGTGCTTGGGATAAAGATTATGATGATTATGAAGATAACTACTCATACTCACCAGCTAGTGCGGCAGCTTCGGCGGCTTCATCTTATCGAATTACGCCAATTATTACCTTTGTCTTATCATTTTTAACGATTGGTATTTCATTTACATTTTTAGATGTAGTTAGAAAACGAGAACAACAAAAAATAGAGATGAAAGATGCCTTCCGATTATTTAATGGCGTTGATTTTGTACCCATTTTATTAATAAATATTTTAACGGCAGTATTCCAATACT
The DNA here is from genome assembly GCA_963517295.1 of uncultured Vagococcus sp. Classification (GTDB taxonomy): domain Bacteria; phylum Bacillota; class Bacilli; order Lactobacillales; family Vagococcaceae; genus Vagococcus. The sequence goes on along the minus strand of CAUQFM010000015.1, from coordinate 9,581 downwards.
TATGGACATTATGTTTCCTTATTCCAGGAATTGTGAAGTCATATGCGTATTCCCAATCAAACTTTATCTACAAAGACTTATCAAGTCATCAAGATACAAAAATGATGGGAGCAACAAGCTTTATTACAGAAAGTCGTCAATTAATGGATGGTCATAAAGGTCGTTTATTCTGGTTAGATATTAGTTTTCTTGGCTGGAGAATATTAAGTTTGTTCACTTTTAATATTGCTAATATTTGGTTAAATCCTTATATCAATACAACGAAAGCAGCTTTTTATAATAATTTGGCTAAAGATCGTTACTTGGTGCCAGAAGTAGAAGAAGTAGAAGACAATGAATGGACAAGTTTCTAAAGAATGAGATAATTCTCATTCTTTTTTTATTGAATTCAAATAGAATAATCAATCTTATTTAACAAAGATGTAGTAGTATGTTTTCATACCAATTATCCCGAATTGGTTTTTCATACTTAACTCCTATTGAGAGAGAGTAAAATAACAACCTTCATTTCCACTAGAGCGACGGCTTTAGTGGTTTTTTTTATTGTTTTCATATATAATGGGAACATACGTTTAGGAGGTGTGGGATGTCTAATCAATTAAGATTTCCATTAAAGAAAGATATATCTAGAAAAATAATTCATATTGATATGGATGCATTTTTTGCTTCTGTGGAGGAAAGAGATCATCCAGAGTTAGTTGGGCATCCACTTGTGATAGCTAGACATCCGAAAGAAACAGGTGGTAAAGGGGTTGTAACAACAGCTAATTACGAGGCAAGAAAATTCGGAATTCATTCGGCAATGAGTGCCCAAAAAGCTTATGAATTATGTCCTAAAGCTAACTTTGTTCAAGGAAATCGAAATCACTATGCCGAAATTTCAAAAGAAATCCATAAAATTTTTTATGAATATACAGATATGATCGAGCCATTATCCCTTGATGAAGCTTATCTAGATGTGACAACCAATAAAAAAAATATCAAAAGTGCCATAAAAATTGCAAGAATGATTCAATTAGATATTTGGAGAAAACTGCATTTAACTTGTTCAGCAGGGGTGAGTTATAATAAGTTTTTAGCTAAAATTGCCTCTGACTTCGAGAAACCTAAAGGACTGACTTTAATTTTACCAGATGATGCAGAAGAATTTGTCCGAAAACTGCCGATTGAAGATTTTCATGGTGTAGGCAAGAAGACAGTTCCTAAAATGCATGAATTAGGTATTTTTACAGGTGATGATTTATATAAAATGGACGAGATGGAATTAATCCGCTTGTTTGGAAAAATGGGTTATTCTTTATATCGTAAGGTGCGAGGAATCCACGATGCACCTGTCGAGCCACACCGTGATCGGAAATCAGTTGGACGTGAGAATACTTATGGTAAGTCTTTAGCTACGGAGGAGGCTGTTATTATGCAGCTAAGAAGTCTTTCTTTCGATGTGGAAAAAGCATTGAAGCGTGTTCAACTTCATGGTAAGACAATTGTATTAAAAATCAGAGATAGTGAATTTGAAACGTATACCCGTCGAGTGACGTTACCAGATTATTTAGATGACCAAGAAACGCTATTTTTTCATAGCAAACAAATATGGGATAGTTTTGATTTATTAGATAAAGGAATTCGATTATTAGGAATTACGGTTACTAATTTAGAATCAAAGGAATATGAGCTAATAAAGCTACCATTATGGGAAAAAAATATATAAAAACGCACAAAAATCGGGAAATCAATTTTTGTGCGTTTTTTATTTAATGAAATTGAAAAGATTATTTTTTTGATAGATGAGGTTTAAAAATATAATCTAAAAAATCCTTTTTCACTACCTTTTAATCGACGGAGTTCAAAAGGCAACTCCTGCGACAATTTCACAACAAAGCATGGATTGTTTTTAAGTTCTTCCAATTGCTTGGAGTTAATCGCCTTTTTCACTACCTTTTAATTGACGGTGTTTAAAAAGTAGCTTCTTAGGAAATAAGCCAAAATTCATAAAAATTTGAAAAGCAATTTTGATGAATTCTTTCTTATTTTCAGAAGCTAAACACTTTTTTCATAACCTTTAGTTTAATCAGAGTTCAAAAGGCAACTCCTGCGACAATTTCACAACTTAAAATCAAGCCGAAAAGCATGGATTGTTTTTAAGTTCTTCCAATTGCTTGGAGTTAATCGCCTTTTTCACTACCTTTTAATTGACGGTGTTTAAAAAGTAGCTTCTTAGGAAATAAGCCAAAATTCATAAAAATTTGAAAAGCAATTTTGATGAATTCTTTCTTATTTTCAGAAGCTAAACACTTTTTTCATAACCTTAATTTTGATTCGACATTTCTAGTAATTTGTTTTTTAAATCTTCTTCCATCACGCTTAATTCGATTTCAGCGTTGCGACGTTTTTCTTTACCTTCTTTTTGAATTTTAAGTGTTTCTTGAATTGTTTCTACTAAATCATTTTGTGTTTTTTGTAATGTTTCAATATCAACAATGCCACGTTCGTTTTCTTCTGCTGTTTCAATTGCTGAAATTTTAAGCATCTCTGAATTTTTTGTTAATAGATCATTGGTTGTTTGAGAGACTTGTCTTTGAGCTGTAACGGCATCTTTTTGTCTTAATAAAGTCAAAGCGATGGCTACTTGATTTTTCCATAAAGGAATAGCTGTATTGATTGATGCTTGAATTTTTTCTGCTAACGCTTGGTTTGTGTTTTGAATCAAGCGAATTTGTGGTGCTTGCTGGATTGTAATTTGACGAGCTAGTTTTAAGTCATAGGTTCTTTTATCTAGACGATCAACAAATTGATTTAAATCATTGACGATTTGAGCATCCATTTGATCGCCAGTAGCTTCAGCTTTTTTCATTGCTTCAGGAATAGTTACCAAGTTAAGGTCTTCTATTTTTACTTCACCAGCGGCAATGTAAATATTTAAAGCATCAAAATAATCTTTATTTTTATTATAAAGTTGTTCAAGCATCAAATTATCTTGTAGCAAACCATTTTTTTCTTTATCTAATTTCACAGCGATTTTATCAATTTGAGCGCCAATTTTTTGATATTTGGCAGTTATTTCATAAACTGATTGTTTCACTTTACCAAACATTTTTTTAAAGATATTACCATCACGTGCTTCTAATTCGCTAGGGCTAGCTTCGCTTAAGCGATACATTAATTCAGTTAAAGAGTCACCCATGGGACCAATATCTTGAGCTTGAACATGATTTAGCATCGTATGTGAGAATTCACCAAGTTTTTGTTGAGCGGCCACACCGTAACTCAAAACTGCTTGACTATCAGTTGCGTCAATTTGAGCGGCAAGTTCTCTAGCTTGTCTTTGGCGTTCAGCTGGTAATTTATCTATTACTTTTGGGGCAACAGAAGTATTAGTTTGTAATTTTTCTTCAACAGTCGCCAATTTTGAAGCATCAGGAGCTTCAAATGGATTACTTAATAAGTCATCTAAAGTATTAGAGACAGGTGAAACATCTTTTAAGTCAGTAGGTTTTAATTCGTCAGTCATTTTTTATAACTCCTCTTCTTGTTTATATGAATCAAATGCTTTTTCGCGGTCAATATTTTGTTTAGCAATTGAAATTTCAATATCTAAATCTTCTAAATCATCATTAACAAAATCTGCATAATCTTTGACGATTAACTGTGAGACTTCTTCGATAGCCGTTGCACTTTGAGTTAAGGCATCAAAAGTATCTTTGTTTTTTAGTTCATGATTATTAATTTCTACGTATTTGTTTGTTAATTCTACCAAATTTGGTAAATGGTTATAAAGAAAACGATCAGACATATGTAGCTTTCTTGGTTCTTTAACGATTTCTTTAAACATTGCTTTACACGCTTTTAACGTGTCATATCTTAAGTTGATTGCTTTTAGTTTTGCTACTTGGTTCATGTTATCTTCAAGGGTTTTGATTTGTTTCTTTGTATCTGCCATAGTATCTCTAAAAAAGACGATTTCCTTGTTAGTCATGCCGAGACTTGCGTAGTGCTCTTCTTTCTCTCGTGATAGATTAGGCATACTATCATCAGAATTATTCTTACTTTTTGAAAATAGGCCTCTGAAAAGATTAAAAATCACCCAAATTAAAGTAGCTAAAAGCGTTATTGAAATGATGGAGCTGATGATCCCATTTCCGTCACTAGCTATTAAGCCAAGTGGGATTAAAACGATGATAAGTAAAATAGATCTCCATAATGATTTGCTTTTTGTTTTCATACGAATTCACTCCTAAATGTTTTATCAAACATATTTGATCTTAAAAACATTCTATCATAGAGTGATGAAATAGATATCAGTCTATAGATTGATTTATTTTTTTTTAATAATTAGCTAAAAATAAGTAAGTTTAATAGGAAGTTTGTTGAAAATAAGTTCCTTTAAAGGTATGATATGCTTAATATTAAAGATATTCAAGGAGAAAATAATGAAAGATAAATTTGAAGAAAAAACAATTAACCGAGAAGTTCTATACGAAGGTAAGATAATCGACTTAGTACTTGATGATGTGCTATTACCAAATGGAGAAACATCGAAAAGAGAGTTAGTCTTTCATAATGGAGCAGTAGCTATAATAGCTATAACACCAGAGAATAAAATGATTCTAGTGAAACAGTACCGTAAAGCAGTTGAGAAAAGTATCTTAGAAATTCCAGCTGGAAAAATAGAGAAAAACGAAAAAATCCCTATGGAAACAGCTAAAAGAGAATTAGAAGAAGAAACAGGTTATCAAGCATCTGAAATGAAACAAGTTGCTAAATTTATTTCATCTCCTGGTTTTTCCAATGAATGGCTATATTTATATGAGGCTAAAGACTTAGTTAAAGTAGATAATCCATTACCACAAGATGATGATGAATTTTTAGAATTAATGGAGTTAACACTTGCAGAAGCAAAAGAAAAAATAGTATCAGGTGAAATTTGTGATGCTAAAACACTATATGCTATCCTATATTGGGAAACACAAAGTAAATAAGGAGTTTAACATGTTCAGAAAAAATAAAGAGTCTAATGTAGATGACTCACCAAAGAAAAAAGAAGAAGATCAAATCTTAACCAGAAGTCGAGTAAGAGCGATTAGTAAAAATAAAAAGCGTAATACATGGTTAAATAAAGCAATTGTTATTGTTGCTATTTTGTTAGCTATCACTATATATGCAGTGTTTAAACTTTAATAATTTAGGGGAGTGTCTTTTTTGAAAATAGGAATTATTGGTGCAATGGAACAAGAAGTTAAAATTTTAGCAAGTGAATTAACAGAGATGAAAACGTGGGAAGAAGCAGGAGCAAGCTTTTATTCTGGTAAATTAGGAAAACATGAAGTTGTTTTAACAAGATCAGGCATTGGAAAAACGTTAGCAGCCGTTACAACCACGCTTTTAATTAGTCATTATGACGTAGATGTTGTAATCAACACAGGTTCCGCAGGTGGTATTGGTGAAGGGTTATCAATTGGTGATTTGGTGATTTCTAATAAAGTTGCATATTCAGATGTTGATGTAACAGCTTTTGGCTATGAATATGGACAAATGGCTCAAATGCCTTTGTATTATGAAGCGGATGAAACGTTAGTTCAACTAGCAATGGAAGCGTCAAGTAGTGCGATGTTAAATACTCGTGTGGGTTTGATTGTTTCAGGAGATACATTTGTAAGTAGTGAAAAACAAATTCAGGAAATCAAAGAGCATTTTCCAGATTGCTTAGCTAATGAGATGGAAGGTGCTGCTATAGCTCACGTTGCCTACCAGTATAAAAAGCCTTTTGTAGTGATACGAGCGATGAGTGATGTTGGCGACGAAAATGCTAGCGTGAATTTTGATGAATTTATTATCGAAGCAGGCGAAAAATCAGCAAAAATGGTACTAGCTTTAATTGCTGAAATAGATTAGTAGGAGGATTAGTTGATGGAAGCTTTATTATCAATTGATTATACGAATGATTTTGTAGCGGATGATGGGCGATTAACAACTGGAAAAGCCGGACAACAAATTGAATCTGATTTAGTTGCTATAACGCAAGAATTTATTGAAAAGGGAGACTTTGTTGTTTTTGCTATTGATGGACATGAACCTACAGACGCCTACCATCCAGAGAATAAGTTGTTTCCATCTCATAATGTGATAGGAACAAGTGGCAGAAATTTATATGGCTCTTTAGCAAAAATCTATGAACAAAATGTGCATCAAAAAAATGTTTATTGGTTAGACAAAAGACATTACTCTGCTTTTAGTGGAACTGATTTAGATATTCGATTGCGTGAAAGAAAAATTACTAAACTACATTTAACAGGTGTATGTACTGATATTTGCGTCTTGCATACAGCTGTGGATGCTTATAATTTAGGTTATGATATTGTTATTCATGAAGCGTGTGTTCGAAGCTTTGATGAAGAAGGTCATCGTTGGGCATTAAGACATTTCCAAACTACATTAGGTGCTGAAATTAGATAAAAAGAGCGTTTGATATAAGTTAGCAAACTTATGTCGAACGCTCTTTTAAATCGTTTAAATATGGAATAACTGAATTAAGATAACAGCTAATATGATTTGAATCACACCAACGAGCAATGCATAAATTAAGAATCGAACGCCTTCTTTGAAAAATTTAGCAAAATCAAGTCTTAATCCAATGGCAGCTAAGGCAGTAATTTCAAACCAGCCACTTACTTGATGAGCGACAGCACTAATACTTTCTGGTAGTGTTACCATACTATTGATGCTACAAAAAAATAAGAAACCGATAATATACCAAGGCAAAGGTAATTTTTTTTGTTTCTTCGTTTCAATTTGCTCAGTAGTTGAAGCAAGTACTCGATCTTTTTCTGTAAATTTTGAAAAAGCAAAGACCACCACCACTAAAAGGATAATCCGCATAATTTTGAATAGGGTTGCATATTCAACGACTTCAGGACTAACCATACTAGCGCTAGCAACGACTTGTCCGACAGATTGAAGCGTCCCACCAATTAAAGCACTTTTTGTTAAAACATCTGAATAAATGTTTGTTGCAATGAAGGGGAGTAGTAACATTAAAACTGTTCCAAGTAAATTAACTAAAGTAATTATTTGTCCCTTTTCTTCATCGGTGGCATCAATTTCAGGGGCGATTGCTCCAATAGCAGAAGAGCCACAGACCGCATTTCCACCTGCCATAAGTAAACTCATTTTTTTAGAAAAAGCCATTTTTTTTCCAAGCCAATATACAGCCAAAATGGTGCCGGTCATTTGTAAGATGATAAAACCAATTCCATTAAGTCCCATATGGGCGATTGTTTGAAAAGTTACCGTTGTTCCAAGTAAAACGATAGATAACTCTAAGAGTAAACTTTCAGCAAGCTTTGTTCCCTTACTTAGAAAAGGTTGTTTGAAAAAGGTATTTCCCAGTAATATTCCCAGTAAAATAGCAATAGTTGCAGCACCAATAGTTGGTAACCAAATGGCAATTATCTTACTAATACCTGCTACTAGAAAAGATAAAGTTAAACCAGGTATTATTTTTTTTGTTTTTTCCATAATAATTCGTCACACTCTCTTTTTAATTAATAAAAAAAGTATAACGTTTCTTTTTACATTTGAGAAATATATAGTTAGAATATTAATTATAAGAAAAACTAATAGTAGGTGGAAAAATGTTTAAATTATTGATTACTTTCAGAAAAGCATATGAAACAAGAAATTTTTCAAAAGCCGCAGAAATTTTATTTATCTCTCAGCCAGCTGTTTCTAATCAAATAAAACAATTAGAAGAAGAATTAGGCTGTACACTGTTCAGAAGAAAAGGAAAACAAGAAATGGTACCCACTGAGTCAGCCAATATTCTTTATCAACGGTTACTAAATTTAACGGATGATTGGCAAGAAACAGTTAAATTAGTGAATACAAGTCAGCAAGAGCAAAAAATTTGTAAAATCAGTGCTTCTAATACATTTTCAATTTATTATTTACCAAAGTTAATTAAAAAATTAATGTCTATTTTCCCAGAGATTATTTTTGAATTGGATATGAAAAATTCTGAAGAAGTTTTGGAAAGTTTGGAAAAACATCAAATAGATTTTGGGTTTATTGAGAAACCAATTGTGACAGATGGTGTTTCTCGGACAAGAATTGAAAAAGACGAATTAGTTATAGCGGGTGATTTAAGTAGTGATCTATGGTTAAGTCGAGAAGCGACTTCTGGCGTTTTTCATTACATGGAGAATTATTTATTAGTGGAAAATATAAAACCAGACTATTTTTATGTGAAGAATAATGAAATGATTGTTAAACTACTAGAAGAGGGAATCGGAAAAAGTTTAATTTCAAAGCGAGCAGTGACAAAAAAATTAGCGTTTGAAACGTTAGGAACAGGTTACTTTCGCTATTTTTATTTTTTAAAAAAAAATGATCTGATAGATGAGGAATTAGAGCAAGTAGCAAAAGCAATTGAATTGTTTTATGAGGATAAAAATAAGTAAGTAAGCGCATCATTAGAATAGTATAATAGTAGATGAATAAAAAATAGGAGGTAGGTTAAGTGGAAAAAGGAGTTATACTAGTTTCAGTTCCAGTGACAGTAGAAGAATTGAAAAACTTGAAATTAAAAGCATCGAAATATGAAATTACTAGATTAGAAGACTTTAAGGGTTCGATAGATAGAGTTGAAATAATGTATGGTTGGGATGAAACAATAGGTCAGAAAATTTTATTGTCTTCAACTAGCAGTTTAAAATGGATTCAAGCACACTCATCAGGTGTTGATCACTTAGATTTAGAAACAATAAAAAAACGTCAGATAATGTTGACAAATGCGAGCGGAGTTCATATAAATCAATTAAGTGAATCTATTTTAGGAATGATATTTGCTCATACAAGAAACTTAAAAGAAGCAGCTGTTAATCAAGAAAAATCATTATGGAAAAAACCAACAACAGGGACAGATTTATTTGGTAAAACAATTATGATTGTTGGTACAGGTCATATTGGCGAGCGTTTAGCTGAAATATTAAAAGTGTTTCATACAAAAATTATTGGTGTGAATCGGAGTGGTCGAGAGGTTGCAGGTTTTGATGAGATGTTGAAACAAGAGCATATCACTCAATGCCTAAAAGAGGTTGATATAGTTATTGGGTTATTACCTGGAACGGATGAAACTCACTATTTCTTCTCTAATAAACTCTTCGAAGAGATGAAAGAGGGCGTTATTTTTATTAATGTTGGTCGTGGTAGTACTGTAAAGACAGAAGATTTAATTGATCATTGTCAAAATGGAAAAATAGCTTTCGCTGGTTTAGATGTATTTGAAATTGAACCACTTCCAGAAAACAGTCCACTTTGGAAATTAGATAATGTATTGATAACACCTCACTCAGCAGGTATTTCAGATCAGTATTATAAACGTCTCTATCCAATATTTATGGAAAATTTATGTTCTTATATTGAACATGAGAGAGTAGTTAAAAATAAAATAAATTAGGGTGGTCAAAAGTTACGTTACTTTAAGTTGTCGTAGGAGTTGCCTTTTTACCACTTAACTATTAAAAATTATTTGTATGTATAGGTTACACTTAGTTGAACAATAAAGATAAGGTGTCTATACTTAATAA
>CAUQFM010000014.1:0-28472 GCA_963517295.1 uncultured Vagococcus sp. | reverse complement strand
TAATGGTATTGAATATGGTGATATGCAATTAATTGCTGAAAGTTATGATATTTTAACTCGTGTACTTGCTTTATCTGTTGAAGAAGTTGCTGAAATCTTCACTGACTGGAACCAAGGCGAATTAGATAGTTACTTAATGGAAATCACTTCTGACATCTTGACTAGAAAAGATGATTTAGGAACGGGTCAACCAATCGTTGATGTGATCCTAGATGCTGCTGGAAATAAAGGAACTGGTAAATGGACAAGTCAAAATTCTTTAGACTTAGGAACGCCACTGCCACTTATTACAGAGTCTGTTTATGCTAGATATATTTCAGCTCTTAAAGAAGAACGAGTGGAAGCAAGTAAAATCATTCCACAAATGGAAGTACCGGCATTTACTGGTGACAAAAAAGAGTTAGTTGAAAAAATCAGACAAGCTTTATATTTCAGTAAAATTATGAGTTATGCTCAAGGTTTTGCACAATATAGAACGGCTAGTGAAGAATACGGTTGGGATTTAAACTACGGTGAAATCGCGAAAATTTTCCGTGAAGGTTGTATTATTCGTGCACGTTTCTTACAAGAGATTACAGATGCTTATGATCGTAATCCAGAGATTAAAAATCTATTATTAGATGAGTATTTCATTGATATTACTCAAAAATATCAACAATCAGTAAGAGATGTTGTCGCTTTAGCTGTACAATCAGGCGTTCCAACACCGACATTCTCTTCAGCAATTGCGTACTTTGATTCTTATCGTACAGCTGATTTACCGGCTAATATTATTCAAGCACAAAGAGATTATTTTGGTGCTCATACGTATCTTAGAAAAGATCGTGAAGGAGTATTCCATTACGATTGGTATGGAGAAGCTAATAAATAGTAAATAATTAAGAGGTTCAGGGTGGGTCAAAAGTCGTTTTGCTCCGAGCAACTGGAGGGAAAATCGAACAATCGCTCTTTTTGATTGATCGATTTTCGTGAAGTTGCCGTGGGAGCAGACTTTTTATCCCCTGACTATTAAAGATTATTCGCATAATAAGATTGAGGCTGACTCCAATGTCAGTCTCTTTCTTATTTATACAGATATTTTTTAGGATTCAACTAACAGTTGATTGTTGATTAAACTGGATATTGGTATGATAGTACATATTTAGTTATAAAGTGTCTATATTATGTAAAGAGAGACAAAATGTCACTTTTTCATAAAATATGGCGTTTTTTGATTGCAAAAGAACAGGTATTCGTATATGATATAGTTCTGACAAATTCAGGAAGGAAGGATAATTTATGGCATTATTAATTCAGAAAGTAAAGGCTCAAAGTCGCTTAGTGTTATTATCACTTTTAATGACAACATTAATGGTCATTTCAATGTTATGGCAGCCAAAATTATTACAAAAAGTTATGACAGCTGTCATGAAAGAAGATAATCAAGAGTTGAAGAGTGTAGGGATAACATTAATTGTTGTTGCGCTAATTGGTTTAGTTGCGGGGATTATAAATACAATTGTGGCTGCGAAAGTATCTCAAGAAGTGGCATCAGAAATTCGTTCAGATGGGTTTAAAAAAATCCAAACATTTTCATTCAATGATATCGAAAAATTTTCAACGAGTAATTTGGTTGTTCGTTTAACGAATGACATCAATCAAATTCAAAATATTGTGATGATGACATTTCAAACAATTTTAAGAATTCCCATTTTATTTGTAGGAAGTTTTATTTTAGCCTTGATGACATTGCCGCAGTTATGGTGGGTCATTATTGTATTGGTCGTTTTAGTTTTACTCACAGTGATGTCTTTATTCGGTTTGATGGGTAAGCATTTCACTAAAATTCAAGGGTATATTGAAACGGTTAATAGTATCGCAAAAGAAAATTTATTAGGGATTCGCGTAGTAAAATCTTTTGTTCAAGAAGAAAATGAAACAAATAAATTTACAAAAGTTTCAGATAAACTAGCTAAACATACGATTACAGTAGGAAATTTATTTTCAATTATGATTCCAACGTTTATGTTAATTTCAAGTTTAGCTATTGTTACTTCCATCTATTTTGCAGCTGACTTAGCAAAAACAGATATGGAAGTAATTGGTGCGATTGTTTCATTCATGAACTATTTAATGCAAATTATGATGAGTATTATTATTGGTGGAATGATGATGATGATGGCGTCTCGTGGGATGGTTTCTTTAAAAAGATTGAATGAAATTCTTGAAACAGAACCAACGTTAATTTTTAAAGAAGAAGGAATTAAACCAATCAACGATGGGTCAGTTATTTTTGATAATGTTAGTTTTGTTTATGATGGCGAAGATAAGCCAACTCTAAAAAATATCAGTTTTGATGTTCAGAGTGGTCAATCGATTGGTGTAGTTGGTGCAACTGGCGCTGGTAAATCAACATTAGCTCAAATGATTGCTAGAATGTACGATCCAACAGAAGGTTCAATTTTAGTTGGTGATGTGGATTTAAGAGATGTGGATAAAGAAGATTTACGCAGTAATGTTGCTCTAGTACTACAAAAAGCAATCCTATTTTCAGGAACAATTGCCGATAATTTAAGGCAAGGTTCTAAAAATGCAGATAACGAAGCAATGGAAAGAGCTTCAAAAATAGCACAAGCAAGTGAATTTATTGATCGTCAAACAGAAGGTTATTTTAGTCACGTTGAAGAGCGTGGATCGAACTTTTCGGGTGGTCAAAAGCAACGATTATCTATTACAAGAGGAGTTATTGGTAAACCAAAAGTACTCGTTTTAGATGATAGTACGAGTGCCTTAGATGCTCGTTCTGAAAAATTAGTAAAAGAAGCTTTAGCTAATGAATTGACTGATACGACCACTTTTATTATAGCGCAAAAAATTTCTTCAGTTATTCAAGCTGATAATATTTTAGTTCTAGATGAAGGAAAGCTAGTAGCTCAAGGAACACATAAAGAGCTTCTTAAAACGAGTGACGTTTATCGTGAAATTTATGAAACTCAAAAAGCTAAGGAGGTAGAATAAAATGACGAAAGAAAATACTAAAAAAATGAGTGTTATTCAGTTTTTCTGGATTTACTTAAGAGCTTACAAATTACAGTTATTAATCATAACAATTTCCATCATTTTTTCTACTTACCTACAAGTTAAAGCACCTCAATATACTGGTAAAGCAATTGAAGAATTAACAAAATATGCAGGTACTTATTTTGCAACACAAGCAGCGGATAAAGGTCCGTTTGTTAGTATTATTAAATTACTAGTTGGTCTATATGTTTTAAATTGGATTGCGATGTTTGTTCAAAATATTTTAATGTCGGCAGTGACTGGTAAATCAACAAATAATATGAGAATTAATTTGTTTAAAAAACTAGAGAAAATGACGATTCAATATTTTGATAATCATCAAGATGGTGAAATTTTAAGTCGTTTTACAAGTGATTTAGACAATATTTCTAACACAATGAATCAAGCGTTGATACAAGTCATGACGAATTTTTCAATGATGATTGGTGTGTTAATTATGATGTTTAGAGCGAATACTCAAATGTCTTGGGCGACACTCGCTATTTCACCGATTGCCATCTTAATTTCAGCTTATATTATCAAACAAGCTGAGAAAAATGTGGCTGTTCAACAAGAAAATGTTGGTAAGTTAAATGGTTATATCGATGAAAAAATATCAGGACAAAAAGTGATTATTACAAATGGTTTAGAAGAAGAGACGATTGAAGGATTTGAAGTTTTAAATAAAGAAGTAAAAAAAGCTACCTTTAAAGGTCAAGTTTATTCTGGTTTATTATTTCCAACGATGCAGGGGATTTCAATTTTAAATACTGCGATAGTTATCTTTTTTGGTGGTTGGTTAGTTCTTGATGGTGGTATGGATAAAGCGGTGGGATTAGGTTTAATTGTTATGTTTATCCAGTATTCCCAACAATTTTATATGCCGTTAACACAAATATCATCACAATTTAGTATGTTACAATTAGCCTTTACAGGTGCTCGTCGCTTGAACGATATTTTTGTAGTAGATGATGAGTTTGAACGTCCCAATACAACATCTATTGACGGAATAAATGAAGAGGTTGTTTTAGAAAATGTTGATTTTTCTTATGTAGAAGGAACTCCTATTTTGAAAAAGGTTAATTTGAAAGCGAAAAAAGGACAAATGGTTGCTCTTGTAGGACCAACTGGTTCTGGAAAAACAACTGTAATGAACTTACTCAATCGGTTTTATAATGTAGATAGTGGCGCTATTAAGATTGATGGGAAAGATATTAGAGATATTTCTTTACCAAGCTTACGATCTCATATAGGCATTGTTTTACAAGACTCAGTTTTATTTTCAGGAACGATTAGAGATAATATAATTTTTGGAAACCGTGAAGTAAGTGAAGAGGATATGATTATTGCAGCAAAACAGGCAAATATTCACGAATTTATTATGACCTTAGAAGAGGGATATGACACAAAAATAAATGATGAAAATAGTGTCTTTAGTGTAGGTCAAAAGCAATTAATTAGTATTGCAAGAACTATCTTAACTGATCCTTCTTTACTGATTTTAGATGAAGCGACAAGTAATGTTGATACTGTGACAGAGAGTCGGATTCAAAAAGCAATGGAGAATATCGTTAAAGGTCGAACAAGTTTTGTAATAGCTCATAGACTAAAAACTATTCTAAATGCTGACTATATAGTTGTTTTAAATCAAGGAGAAATTATTGAAGAGGGAACTCATGAAGAGTTATTAAAAGCACGTGGCTTTTATGCAGAACTCTATGAAAATCAATTTGTTTTTGAATAAAAAAGTAAACAGAGATGCCTTTAAATTGAAGGTATCTCTGTTTTTTATAGGAGGAATATAAAAAAAAAAAAGATAGAATAGATTTTTGGACGAATAATCGTTATAATTGAGATAATGTAAAAAATATGTGAAGTAGCTTAGAAAGGCATGTGAATGTATGTCAAACAAAATTTTAATTGTCGAGGATGAAAAAAACTTGGCTCGTTTCGTTGAATTAGAGCTTAAACATGAAGGGTATGAAACAGAGGTTCATTATAATGGACGAAATGGTTTAGAGGCTGCTTTATCTGAAGACTGGGATGCGATTTTATTGGATCTTATGTTACCAGAATTAAATGGACTTGAAGTTTGTCGTCGAATTAGACAAGCTAAAAATACACCTATTATCATGATGACTGCAAGAGATTCAGTGATTGATCGTGTTTCAGGATTGGATCATGGTGCAGATGATTATATTATTAAACCTTTTGCAATAGAGGAATTATTAGCAAGATTAAGAGCGTTACTTCGTCGAATCGATATCGAGGGTGACAAAAATATTACCAAACAAACAACTATTACTTATCGTGATTTAACAATTGAAAAAGAAAATCGCGTGGTTCGTCGTAATTCTGAAATTATTGAGTTAACAAAAAGAGAATATGAATTACTACTTATTTTGATGGAAAATGTTAACGTGGTTCTTTCAAGAGATGTTTTATTGAATAAAGTATGGGGATATGAAATTGAAGTCGAAACAAATGTAGTGGATGTTTATATTAGATATCTACGCAATAAAATTGATGTACCAGGTGATGATAGTTATATCCAAACCGTTAGAGGTACAGGATATGTGATGAGATCCTGATGAAATCATTTCAAAATATAGAGCTGCCATCGAAATTTACGTGGCGCTCTATTACTTTTAAGTGGACATTTTTAACAGCTTTAGCTATCTCAGTACTATTCTCTATTTTCTCATTTGTTACATATCAAACGAGTACTAAAATCATTGTCAGGCAGGAAACAGATAAATTCAATCGAACAATGGATGAAATCGAATCTAGATTAGGTCGATCAGAAGAAGATTTAACGTTAAATAATACAGTCTTTTTTCTTAAAGATACCACAGGTGATTTTATTAGAAATAAGTACTATGACCGTGAGACGCTGGAAGCAAGTTTAATGAAATTAAATAGTTTTATCTCAGAATTATCCCAACCAGAACTGAATGTAAAAATTTATGGTGCAGATGAACGATTATTATTTGAAACTAAAAATGCTTATTTACCATTTAAAGTGGAAGCGCAAAGTATGACAACGATTCAAACGATTGATAATATTACAGGATTAATCTTATTACAGCCTGTTTATTCTTCTAAAACACATGAAATAATTGGTTATGCACAAGGCTTTTATGAACTAAGTAGTTATTATGCTGTGCGAGAAAGATTGCTTAACACATTAATCATTTTAGAAGTTTTTGGGATTCTATTTAGTATTATCATTGGTTTTATTCTTTCAAATTATTTTACAAGTCCATTAAGAAAAATGGCTAAGACACTGAATAGTATCGAAGAAGCTCATAAAACAGGGGTTAGAATGCCAGTTCCTAAAGCTAATGATGAGATTTCAGATTTGGCTAATGCGTTCAACGACATGTTGGAGCGTATGCAAAAATTTATTTTACAACAACAGCAGTTTGTAGAAGATGTTTCTCATGAACTTAGAACGCCAGTTGCTGTAATTGAAGGTCATATTAGTTTGTTAAATCGTTGGGGAAAAGATGACCCAGAAATTTTGGCAGAATCTTTAGAAGCTTCGCTACAAGAAATTGTTCGCATGAAAAGTTTAGTTCAAGAGATGCTAGATTTATCTCGAGCAGAGCAGTCTGAATTTCTTTACTCAGAAAATACAACGATGGCTAAAGAAGTCATCCATACAAACGTGAGTAACTTCCAAATGTTATATCCAGATTTTACTTTTAATTTAGATGATGATTTAGTTTCTGATGTAGAAGTAAAAATTTATCGCAATCATTTAGAGCAAATTTTGATAATCCTATTAGATAATGCAGTCAAATATTCTATGGATCGAAAAGAAGTCTTGATTTCTGCCTCCTTGTCCTATCATGCCATAGAAATTATGGTTCAAGATTTTGGTGAGGGAATATCTAAGGATAATTTAGATAAAATCTTTAATCGATTTTATCGAGTGGATAAAGCAAGAGCTAGAAATACTGGTGGAAATGGGTTAGGATTATCAATTGCAGAGCAGTTAATCGATAATTATAGCGGTAAAATTAGTGTGAAAAGTCATGAAAATAAGGGGACAGCTTTTACATTTGTTTTACCAATAGTTGAATATCCAGAAACAGAAGAAATAAAGGAGATTAACTAACTATTTTAATGCCTAAGGAGTTGATATAAGAACAGTGAGTTCTGTTATCAACTTCTTTTTTACGTATATTAGCGTGCAGAGGGTAATTTCGTTAAATAATATTTTAAGTATTTGAAAATCAAAATAAAAATTATAATAAACATATATTGATTATGTTATAATGTTGGAGAGATTGGATCCATTCGTCAAAAAAGGAGGAATTGACTTGGAAATAGAAAAAACAAATCGAATGAATGCTTTATTTGAGTTTTATTCAACCCTTTTGACAGAAAAGCAGATGAACTATATCGAATTATACTATGCAGATGATTTTTCTTTAGGTGAAATAGGTGGAGAGTATAATGTGAGTAGACAAGCTGTCTATGATAATATAAAAAGAACAGAGAAATTATTAGAAAATTATGAAAAAAAACTGCACTTATATTCTAATTATATTGTCAGAGAAGAAATGATTGATGAAATAAAAGAGATTGTAGAAAAAGAGTATCCATTAGATGAAAAAATAATCACAATTTTAGATAGAATACAAGAAATTGAAGAAGATTAGGAGAGATTTAAATTGGCATTTGAAAGCTTAACAGACCGTTTGCAGGTCGCAATGAGTAAACTTAAGAAAAAAGGTACGGTGAAAGAAGAAGACGTAAAAGAAATGATGCGTGAGATACGTTTGGCTCTTTTAGAAGCCGATGTTAACTTACAAGTTGTTCGTGGTTTTACAAAACGAGTGGGTGAAAGATCAATTGGTGTTGAGATTTTAGAATCATTAAACCCAACCCAACAAATTGTTAAAATTGTTGATGAAGAATTAACAAAAGTGTTAGGTTCAGAAGCAGTTGAACTAAACAAATCACCAAAAATCCCAACAATTATTATGATGGTTGGTCTACAAGGTGCTGGTAAAACGACTTTTGTGGGTAAATTATCTAACTTTTTAAAGAAAAATGAGCAAGCTCGTCCACTACTTATTGCTGGGGATGTATACCGTCCAGCTGCGATTGACCAGTTAAAAATTATTGGTCAGCAATTAGATATCCCGGTTTTTGATATGGGAACAGATACTGATCCTGTTGAGATCGTTCGTCGGGGCTTAGAGCAAGCTAAAGAAAATAAAAATGATTATGTCTTTATTGATACAGCAGGTCGTTTGCACATAGATGAACCTTTAATGAATGAGTTGAAACGAATCAAAGAATTTGCTAATCCAAATGAAATTCTTTTAACTGTAGATGCTATGACAGGACAAGATGCTGTAACAGTTGCTCAAAGTTTTGATGAACAATTAGATGTAACTGGGGTTGTTTTAACAAAATTAGATGGTGATACACGTGGTGGTGCAGCCCTTTCTATTCGTGGTATTACAGGGAAACCGATTAAATTTATCGGGACCGGTGAAAAATTAACAGATATCGAAATTTTCCATCCGGACCGTATGTCTTCTCGTATTTTAGGCATGGGTGATATGCTTACCTTGATTGAAAAAGCACAACGTGAGTATGATGATGATCAAGCAGAAGAATTAGCACGTAAAATGCGTGAAAACAGTTTTGACTTCAATGATTTTATTGAGCAATTAGATCAAGTGATGGGCATGGGACCTTTAGAGGATCTTCTTAAAATGATTCCTGGTATGAGTAATATGCCTGGCTTGGACCAAATTAAAGTAGATCCAAAAGATGTCGCTCGTAAAAAAGCCATTGTCTTTTCAATGACGCCAGCAGAACGAGAAAAACCAGATTTATTAAACCCGAGTCGTCGTCGTCGGATTGCAGCAGGATCAGGTAACTCGGTCGTTGAAGTTAACCGAATGATTAAACAATTTAATGAGTCTAAAAAAATGATGCAACAAATGAGCAAAGGTAACATGCCAGCTGGTATGGAAAATCTAATGGGAAATGGCGTTCAAGGAAAACTTGGTAAGATGGCCATGAACAAAATGATTAAGAAGAATAAGAAAAAAGTGAAAAATAAGAATAAAAAGAACAAAAAGAAAAAATAAATCATCTAAATAAATATGCTACCACTATACAAAAGTGAAAATTAATTTGTATAGTGGCAGCATATTTTTATAAAAACTAATTAGAAGGCTAGGTAATATATATGGAAAATTATCAGATAGAAATCAAACATAGCTATGAATTAAGACAAACAGAAAAAGAAGAATTGTTTATTTTTTTAGATCAAGTATTTGAAGGTAATTTTTCAAGAGAAGATCTTTCTCACGCTTTAGGTGGGATTCATTTGTTTATAAAAAAGCAAGAAACCTTGATTGGGCACGTTTCGATTGTTCAAAGATCAATGGTTGTTGGTAAAAAAGCGTATTATGTAGGCTATGTGGAAGCAATGGCTGTATCAGAGAATTTTCAGAGACGAGGTATTGGTCAAAAATTAATGAGCCAAGTCAATGAAATTATAGAAAATGGTTATGATTTTGGAGCATTGTGTTCATCAAAAGAGGGATTTGTTCTTTATAAAAAGATGGATTGGAAACCTTGGCAAGGAAAATTGAAAGAATTTAATCTGTCTGGTATAAAAGATTCTGATGAAAAAATCCTGGTTTTCAATCTAAAGGACAAAATGAATGTTAATGATGATTTTGTTTGTGATTATCGAGAAGGTGATTGTTGGTAAGTCAATTTTGTTTTTATTATAAACAAATACTGTACGTTTTTTCAAAAAAATAGCATAATTAGTATAAACTGCTTGTTATTTAGGCGAAAAATTGATTAGATAATAGTATATGGAGGGATTTATATGGTAAAAGATGCGACTTATCTTGCTGGTTTGATTCGTAATAACGACATGTCACCAATTGAAGCTTTAGATGAGATGTATAAAAAAGCACAAAAGCATGATAAATTAAATGCTTTTGTGGAATTAGATATAAACAAGGCAAAAAAATCGTTAGAATCTGGTGAGCAATTGGTAAAAAATGGTCCATTTTACGGCGTTCCTTTCCCGCTTAAAGACTTAGGTCAAAGTAAGCAAGGTTTTCATCAGACGATGGGATCTAGATTATTTAAAACAAATATTGCTAATCAAACAAACCATTATGTTTCAAGAATAGAACAGGCAGGTTTCATTCCTTTTGGCGTGACAACAGCCCCTGAATATGGATTTAAAAATGTGACTGATTCAAACCTACATGGTGATACATTAAATCCTTTAGATTTGGAGCGTTATTCTGGAGGAAGTAGCGGTGGAGCAGCTTCTGTAGTTGCTTCTGGTATTTCGCCGATTGCTGGGGCAAGTGATGGTGGTGGTTCTATTAGGATACCCGCAAGTTTTACTGGGTTGATAGGTATGAAACCTAGTCGAGGGAAAATTGTCACTGGACCAGATGGTTATAGAGATTGGCAGGGTGCTTCTGTCAATTTTGTTTTAAGTGTCTCAATTAGAGATACGAAAAAAATGTTACGCATTTTAAAACCTAATAAACAGTTTTCACCTTTTAATCAGCCTAAAGCAAGTTTGCCAGTGGTCAACAGACCTCTTAAAATAGCTGTTTGTACAACATCACCAGTCGGGAATCAAGTGTCAGAGGAAGCGATTCTTGCTGTCCATAATGCGGCTATCTTTTTAGAAAGTCTAGGGCATACAGTTGAAGTAATTGATTATCCAGTTGATGGTTTAGGACTTATTAATAGCTATTATCAGATGAACGGTGGGGAAACTGCTAATATGATGAACCATTTTTCGAAAAAATTTGATAGAGAACTTGTTAAGGAGGATATGGAGTTAATGACTTGGGCTATTTATCAATATGGGAAAAAATTATCAGCTGCTGATTATGCCGATAGTTTTAATATATGGGATCAATCAGCGGTGATTATGGAAGAACTTTTTGAAACATATGATTTGTTTTTATCACCAACTGCCACAAGCATTGCACCGAAAGTAACAGATGATTTACAAAGTAGTGACTTAAGAAATCGAATGAATCATGCTGAATTTCAATCAAAGACTGAATTAGATTTATTAATTTATGAAATGTTTGAAAAAAGCTTATGGATAACACCTTATACGCAATTAGCAAATTTAACAGGCCAACCAGCTATTAGCTTACCAACACACATGACGGAAAAAGAGAACCTACCAATTGGCGTGCAGTTAATGGCAAGTAAAGGAAATGACAGATTATTATTAGAGGTTGGTAAATGGTTTGAAGAACTACATAAACTTATCATCCCAAAAATTTATGAATAAAAGTACAATGAAATGAGTTTGATTCTTAGGAATTAGGCTCTTTTTTTTTGTAATTGAATCTATATTTTCTTAACACTATCTTTATATGGATTTTGATATACTTTTTTTATTCAGAAGGAAGGGAAGTAATCTAATGATTATTATTGTAGGGATTATAGCTGTCATTACGTTAATATATTTGTTTTATGAATTGTTCTGGGGGGATAAAAAATGATGAGTTTTACATGGACACTACTATTCTTTTTTTCAGTATTGTTGTTAACAAGTATACCTATAGGTTTTTATATCAAAAAAGTAATGTCAGATGAAACTACTTTTTTTGATCGATTTGTCAGTAAAATTGAAAATAAAATATATCAATTTTTAGGTAATCGTAATGTAACAAAAGAAATGACAGCCAAACAATATGCAAAAGGTGTACTGGGAATCACCTTTGTTTCGTTTCTATTATTATTGTTATTATTACTTTTACAAGGATTTTTACCAGGTAACCCAAATCAAGCACCTAATATGTCTTTATCACTTGCGTTTAATACAGCAGCAAGTTTTGTTACAAATACCAACTGGCAAGCGTATGTTGGGGAAACACAAGTCTCTTATCTAGTACAAATGATCGGATTAACTGTTCAAAATTTTGTATCAGCAGCAATTGGAATATCAGTGTTGTTTGCTCTTTTAAGAGGATTTAAAGGTAAAAATAGCTTAACAGTCGGAAATATATGGAAGGATATGACAAGAATTCTGTTGTATATTTTGTTGCCATTATCTATTATGACAACGATTCTTTTAATGTCACAAGGTGTGGTTCAAAATTTTATGCCTAACATGGAAATTAATGGTATTGAAGAAGGAATGAAACAACTTATTCCTTTTGGTCCAGCTGCAAGTCAAATTGCGATTAAGCAATTAGGAACAAATGGTGGAGGATTCTTCGGAACTAACTCGGCACATCCATTTGAAAATCCTACTTTATTCAGTAATTTTATTGAAAATTATGCCATTTTAATTGTTCCAGCAGCTTTAATTATGGCTTTTGGCTTCTATATGAAAGAGTTGAAACAAGGTAGAACAATTATGATTGTTTCAGTATTCATTTTAGTTTTGGCAACTGTGGGAATTTTTATGAGTGAAATACAACCGATTATGTCTCAACAGTTAATAACTTCTGGCAATATGGAAGGAAAAGAAACTCGTTTCGGGATTATTTGGTCAAGTCTTTGGGCTTCAAGTACAACTGCTGTTTCCAATGGATCCGTAAATGCTATGATGGATAGTTTCACCCCTCTAGGAGGCTTAATTCCCATGTTTTTAATGCAGCTCGGGGAAATTATTTTTGGTGGGGCCGGTAGTGGTTTGTACGGGATGATTGTCTTCGTTATTTTGACAGTCTTTATTGCAGGTTTATTAGTTGGTCGAACACCAGAGTATTTACAGAAAAAAATCGAACCATTTGATATGAAGATGGCTTGCATTGTAATTTTAACACCATTATCTTTTGTGTTACTTGGCTCGATGGGATTTATTCTTTTAGGAAATCCAATGAACTCTTTAACGAATAGTGGAGCGCATGGCTTTTCAGAAATTCTTTATGCTTTTACGTCTTTAGCTAATAACAACGGAAGTGCTTTTGCAGGTTTGACAGCAGACACAAGCTTTTTAAATATTGTAGGAGGATTGGTAATGTTGATAACGCGATTTATTCCGATGTTTGCTATTCTTTTCTTAGCTGGTAGCTTAGGTAATAAAAATCAAACGTCAATTAGTAGTGGCACATTATCAACAACGAGTCCAACTTTCATAGTCATGTTAATTATTGTTATTTTTGTGATTGGTGCATTAAGTTTCTTTCCGTCATTAGCGTTGGGACCAATCGCCGAATTTTTTGTATCTAAGTAAGGAGTTTTATTATGGTAAATAAATGGATAATTTTTAGAAGAGCAATGAAAGATTCGTTAATCAAAATGAATCCTAAAATACAAGTACAAAATCCTGTGATGATGGTTGTTTATCTAGGAGCAATCGTGACAACTATTCTATTCTTTATTGAAGAACCGAATGGGAACAAGCAAGACTGGTTTACATTAAGTATTGCCTTAGTTTTATGGTTAACGTTGTTATTCGCAAATTTCTCAGAAGCAATTGCAGAAGGACGTGGAAAAGCTCAAGCAGATAGTTTAAAACAAGCTCGAGAAGATGTGAAAGCTAAACGAATTAAGTCAATTGAAAGAAAAGATGACTTTGAAGAAGTAATTTCTTCTAACTTAAAAAAAGGAGATATTGTCTATGTTGTTTCTGGAGAACAGATACCAATGGATGGTGAAGTTATTGAAGGAGCAGCTTCGGTAGATGAAAGTGCAATTACAGGAGAGTCTGCTCCAGTTATTCGAGAATCTGGAGGGGATCGCAGTGCAGTCACAGGTGGAACAACGCTTGTTTCAGATTTCTTGATTGTTCGGGTAACAGCTGAGAGTGGTAATTCATTCTTAGATAAAATGATTTCGATGGTCGAAGGAACTGAAAGAAAGAAAACACCTAATGAAATTGGTTTGCAGATATTTCTAATTACCTTAACTATTATTTTCTTAATCGTGACAGCTACATTATATACTTTTACAGATTTTTCAAGTCAATTAGTTGGAAAAGGTGAAGCAATTTCAATTACAACTTTAACTGCATTACTCGTTTGTTTAGCACCTACTACGATTGGGGCGTTAGTTTCTTCCATTGGAATTGCAGGTATGAGTCGCTTAAATAAAGAAAATGTTGTGGCGATGAGCGGACGTGCGATTGAAGCAGCAGGAGATGTAGACATTTTACTTCTAGATAAAACAGGGACAATCACATTAGGTAATCGCCGCGCAAGCGAATTTCGCCCAGTCTCTAATATCACTGAAAAAGAACTAGCTGATGCAGCTCAACTATCATCAATTGCAGATGAAACAGCAGAAGGTCGAAGTATTGTTGTTTTAGCCAAAGAACGTTTCGACATTCGTGAGCGAATAATGGATCAAAAAGAGATTACGTTCATTGAATTCTCAGCTAAAACTAGAATGAGTGGCATTGACTACGGTGGTGAGTATATTCGCAAAGGTGCGGCAGACACAATGAGAACTTATGTGGAATCAATTGGCGGCATTTATCCCGATGATTGTGATGCAATTGTTTCAGAAATTGCTAAATTGGGAGGAACTCCTTTAGTTGTTGCTAAGAATAATAAGGTACTAGGCGTTATTTACTTAAAAGATATTGTAAAAAATGGCGTTAAAGAAAAGTTTGAAGATATGCGGAAAATGGGTATTAAAACGATTATGATTACTGGTGATAACCCGATGACGGCGGCAGCTATTGCTGCAGAAGCTGGTGTGGATGATTTTCTGGCAGAAGCAACACCAGAAAATAAAATGGATTTAATTCGTAAATATCAAAGTGAAGGTCACTTAGTCGCTATGACTGGAGATGGAACGAATGACGCGCCGGCTTTAGCACAAGCAGATGTTGCTGTTGCGATGAATACTGGTACGCAAGCAGCTAAAGAAGCGGGGAATATGATTGACTTAGATTCTAGTCCGACTAAACTAATAAGTATCGTAAAAATTGGTAAGCAATTATTAATGACACGAGGTGCGTTAACAACTTTTAGTATTGCCAATGATATTGCAAAATATTTCGCAATAATACCTGTCTTATTTTTTAGTATTTATCCAGAACTAAGTGCTTTAAATATTATGGGTTTAACCAATCCAACAACAGCTATTTTGTCTGCTGTTATCTATAACGCAGTTATTATCGTCTTTTTAATTCCTTTAGCGTTGAAAGGTGTTTCTTATAAAGAGATGCCTGCTAATAAAATTTTATCACATAATTTATTAGTTTATGGATTAGGTGGGATTATTGCTCCGTTTATCGCTATTAAGGTATTTGACATGTTACTCACGTTACTATTTTTTTAGGAGGATGGATTTAAAATGAAAAACGCTTTAAAAACAGCATTGAAATTTATGCTTTTGATGACACTAATCTTAGGTGTTATTTATCCATTGTCAATGACGGCTATTGGTCAAGTTTTATTTCATGATAAAGTCAATGGACAACTTGTGACTAAAGATGAAAAAATTGTAGGTTCTAAGTTGTTAGGACAAACATTCGAAAGTCCAAAATATTTACATGGAAGACCTCAAGAAGTGAGTCAGTTATCGCCCGTTTCAAAGGAACAAGAAAAACAAGTAGAAATTCGTATTGAGAAACGCCAAAAAATAGAAGGGAAACAGGATAAAATACCGGATGATTTGGTGTTAGCATCTGCTAGTGGATTAGATCCAGATATTTCTTTAAAGGCTGCGCAATATCAAATACCACGAATCGCTAAAGAAAGACAACTGACAGAGAGAAAAGTAGATGATATAATAAATGAACAGATAGTGAGTAAGGTAACACCGCTGAATATTGAAGAAAGAGTCAACGTTTTAGCTGTTAATCTTGCCTTGGATGAATTAAGCAAATAGGTGGTGGATTTTTTGGATATCAGAAAAATGTCAGCTGACGACTGGTTAAAACAAGTAAAATCAGAAGGAAAATATTCAGGTAAATTAAAAGTTTTCTTTGGCTACGCCGCTGGTGTTGGAAAAACATATGCCATGCTTGAAGAAGCTCACGATCAAATTAAATTAGGAAGAAAAGTTGTTGTAGGTTATGTTGAGCCTCATACACGACCTGAGACAACGAAACTTTTAGATGGACTAAACCTGCTACCAAAGAAGAAATATGATTATAAAGGAATTCAATTAGAGGATTTTGATTTGGATGGCGCATTAATGTGCCATCCTGATTTGATTTTAGTTGATGAATTAGCCCATACGAATCCAGAAACAGCAAGAAATAAAAAAAGATACCAAGACATTGAAGAATTACTAAAAGCAGGAATTGATGTTTATACGACAATGAATGTCCAACATATCGAAAGTTTAAATGATGTGGTGGAAGAGATGACGGGAATTGAGGTAAAAGAAACTGTTCCAGATATATTTTTTTCAGAAAGTTCTTTAAAAGTAATAGATATCGCAGCAGAAGAGCTATTAGAACGATTGCGTTTAGGTAAAATTTATAAAAAAGAAAATACAGATCGTGCACTCCAGAATTTTTTTATTCCAGAAAAGTTAAATTTACTAAGAGGATTAGCCATTCAAAAAGCTGCGGATCATATTACTATTAATGAAAATAAAGAATTATCAAAATTAACGACAATTGATGGTAAATTTCTATCTCTTATTTTAGGAGATGAGGTGGCATTAACTAAAAGAACCTTACGATGGACAGCAAGATTATCTCAGTTATTAAGAGTTCACTGGATTGCTTTAAATATTAAAACGGAAGATAGTGAAGATGATCATCCGGAATTGGTGAAATTAGCTGAAAAATTAGGAGCTGAAGTGATAACAATTGAGAGCTATGATTTAGTTGAAACGATGGTATCATTTATCAAACTACAAGGTATTACTGATTTAGTTTTAGGGAAAAAAGTGTCACAGCCTTGGTGGAAAAAAATATTTAGAACGCCGATTGAAGATAAGTTATTTGATGAGTTAAATCAAACAGAAATTCATTTGTTACCTTATGACGAAAAAGAACTTAGATACCAAAATGATTGGTTAGCTATTAGTAAAAAATTAGCGGGTAAATTTCGATTTAGAGATTTAACGATTACGTTAGTCTTGTTAGCTATTACGACAGCTATTTCTTTAACTTTATTTGGCAGTGGTTTTGGAGATCAAAATATTATTATTTTATATTTATTAATGGTCATCTCAATCTCTAGAATAACAAGAGGATACTTATGGAGTACCTTGTCTTCAATTTTCAGTGTGGTTTTCTTTAATTGGTTTTTTGTCTATCCTTATCACTCCTTAACAGTTTTAAAAGAAGGTTATCCTTTTACTTTAGTATTTATGTTAGTTGTAGGCTTAATTGTTAGTAATATCATGGTACGAATGAAAGCCAGCGCTATTTCAGCTACTAGAAAAGAACAGCAAATTCAAATGTTATATGATTTAAACAGGAAATATTTAGTGACGAATCATTTATTAGAAGTTTTACAAATAACTGCTACTTACTTATCTGACAATTTAAAAAGAGATGTTTTTATTTATAATCATGATTTTGAAGATATCATGAAGAGTTTAGCGACACCAAAAGAGCAATCAGTCTACTTAGAAAATAAAGAAGAAGCCGCCATCGCTCATTGGAGTTTTATTAATCAAAAAGAAGCTGGTAGAGGAACAGATACTTTATCTGGTGCTAAAGGAAGGTATTTCCCAGTAACCTTAAAAGGGGAAACCGTGGCAGTGATTGGCGTGGGTACATCAGCTGATCGAGAGTTGCTATCTGAAGATAACTTATCTTTTATTAGATTAGTTGTGGTTCAAATGGCTATTGCAATTGAACAAAAAATGCTACAACAAGAAAAGGAATTTATTCATACTGAAAAAGAAAAAGAAAAAACGAAAGGTAATTTACTGAGAGCGGTTTCTCATGATCTAAGAACGCCTTTAACGGGCATTTCAGGTTCAGTGGAACTCATTTTAAATGACGATGAGAAAAAGAAACTATCTCATGATGAAAAAAGAAAATTGCTAGTTGGAGTGAAAAAAGATTCAGAATGGCTACTCAGAATGATTGAAAATTTACTTTCGATTACACGAATTGATACACAAAAAATGGCAGTAGCAACGAGTGAAGAAGTCTTGGACGATATTCTTTCAGCGGCTATTCAAAGAATTAAAAAATACTATCCAACGATTGAATTAGACGTATCACTACCAGCAGAACTTATTTTAGTACAAGTCGACCCTATTCTAATGGAGCAAGTTATTTTTAATTTACTAGAAAATAGTGTGAGGTATAGACAAGAGGGAACTAAAATCTATTTGAATGTTGAAAAAGTAAAAAATAATGTTAGAATTCATGTGATCAATGAAGGAAAAGAAAGAGATGTTAAGTATCTAAATAAATTATTTGAAAACAATGATCATGACTCAGTAGTTGATTCTAAAAAAGGCTTAGGAATCGGTCTATCAATCGTCAAAACAATCGTTAGTGCTCATTCAGGTGAAATTTATGCTAAATTGAAAAAGGGTAGTTTGATAGACGTGACAGTGGAAATCAAAGAAGGGACAGGAGTGTAAGTCAATGCAAATTTTATTAATTGAAGATGATCCAAGTATTGTTAACTTTCTAAAGCCTTTATTAAAAGGTGAAAATTATGACTTACTTCATGCTGAAACAATCAGTGAAGCTGAAGTCTATTTGCGAACACACCCAGTTGAGTTGATTTTACTCGATTTAGGCTTACCAGATAAGGATGGTATGCTTTTTTTAAAAGAGTTCAGAGAAAAAAATAGTACTCCAATTATTGTGATTTCAGCTAGAGCAGATGAAAAAACAAAAGTACAAGCATTGGATTTAGATGCTGACGATTACTTAACTAAGCCTTTTGGTAGCAATGAGTTACTCGCAAGAATAAGAACTGTTAATCGTCACTTCAAAAAAAATACTTTAGAGAAAGAAACGACCTTTTTAGTCAATGGTTCTTTGTTTTTAGATATAGAAAAACGTGAAGTACGAATTGAAGATGACAAGATTCATTTAACTAAAAATGAATTTCTACTACTAAAAATAATGATGGAAAATATAGGGAAAGTACTCACGCATGAATTTTTAGTAAAATCAGTTTGGGGATTAGGTAGTATGAATAGTCTAACTCTTAGAGTGAACATGTCAAACTTGCGAAAGAAAATAGAAAAAAAGCCTGTTGATCCAATATATATCCAAACAGAAATTGGTGTAGGTTATAGGATGGCAGAAGTATTTAGTAATTAAAACTAATAAAAAATCAACCTGTAAAGAAAAAACACTTTACAACCTCGAAAAAAACTGTTATGATACTTCTTGTGATTAAGAAATATATATCTGGAGGTGCCAATAAATGGCAGTTAAAATTCGTTTAAAACGTATGGGTTCTAAAAAGAAACCTTTTTATCGTATGGTAGTAGCAGATTCTCGTTCTCCTCGTGACGGACGTTACATCGAAGTAGTAGGAACTTATAATCCATTAGTTAACCCTGCACTAGTTACAGTTAAAGAAGAAGAAATCTTAGATTGGTTATCAAAAGGTGCTCAACCTTCTGATACAGTACGTAACATTTTATCTCGTGAAGGAATTATGAAAAAACATCACGAAGCTAAATACACTAAAAAATAAGGTGGGACTTTGAATGACTGATGTTAAAGATTTGGTTTTAACCATTGTCCGTCCGTTAGTTAGTCAGCCTGAGAATGTCCATTTAGAAGTCGCTGAAGGTGACCAATATATGGAATACAACCTAACCGTTGCCCCTGAGGATATTGGACGTATCATTGGTAAACAAGGACGAGTAGCTAAAGCTATTCGAACAATCGTTTATAGTGTACGAACAGCAGAACCTAAAAAAGTTCGCTTAAATATTTTAGATGGTAGCACAAAAGCTTAGTCAATTTTGACTAAGCTTTTTTTTAATAAATTAAATGACGAGGATTATGTTTTACCTAAATCGCTTTTTAAATTAAGATAGAGATATTATATAGAAATTAGGTGTAAAAAATGAAGAAAAAAGCTATACTAACAGGTCTTATATTAACCGTATTGGTATTAGGTGCATGTTCAAAAAAAGCAGAAATTAAAACAAATGCTTCAAAAGAAACAGAGGTATCATCTCAAAAAGAATTAAAAATTAGTAGTTCTACATTTAAAGGTGAATTGTCAGAAGTGCCGATTATAGATGAGGATACAGTTATGCTGACGTTTGAAAAAGTAACGGCAATTAAGGATGAAGATAACTTAATAGATAGCTTGAACGCTAATGGAGTGGTCCTTTTAGCAGATATGACTATTTTTGATAAAGAAATGAAGCCAGAAAATTTTAAGATTGGTAGCATACTTGAATTTGAATTAGAAACACCGACTGCCATGACTTATTCTATTCCTCCCCAAGTTGCGGGAAATTCTATAAAGAGGATTAGTTTAACGAAATAAAAAATATAAAAGCTAAAATTAAGACAATCGATTTATCTAAATATGTTTTTTAATGACACTTACTAGTGTTCAATGATATAATGTATAAGACATTTTAGATGAAGAGGAGTTGCATAAAGTGACAGAATACTTAAACGTGGGCAAGATTGTCAACACACAAGGCCTTAAAGGGGAAGTCCGAGTGATATCACAAACGGATTTTTCAGATCAAAGATATAAAAAAGGCAAAGATTTATTTTTATTTCAAGAAAATAAAAAGCCGATTACGCTAACCGTAAAAAGCCATCGTAAACATAAAAATTTTGACATTATCAGTTTTGAAGATCACCCAAATATTAACGATGTTGAAAAATATCGTGACGGTATCTTAAAAGTGGATAAAGAAGATTTAGGTAGATTAGAAAAAAATGCTTTTTATTACCATCAAATTGTTGGTTTAGAAGTTTTTGATGAAGAAGGAAAACTTCTTGGAACAATTAAAGAAATCTTATCACCTGGCGCTAATGATGTTTGGGTGATTGGCCAAAATCAAAAAGGCAAAAAAGATATCTTGATTCCTTACATTGAATCAGTGGTAACGCTAGTTGATATAGCTAATAATCGTGTTGAAGTAGAGATTCCAGAAGGATTGATTGACGATGAGAATTGATGTCCTAACACTGTTCCCAAGAATGTTTGAAGGTCCTCTAACGGAGTCAATTTTAGGTAAAGCGATTGATAAAAACTTACTAGATGTTCATGTCAGTAATTTCCGAGATTTCTCTACAAACAAGCACCAACAAGTCGATGATTATCCCTACGGTGGTGGGGCAGGTATGTTACTAAAAGTTCAACCTATCCATGATGCGATTAAAACAATTCAAGCTGATTCAGGACATCAAAAGCAACGAATTATTTTACTTGATCCAGCTGGAAAACCATTTAATCAAAAACTAGCAGAAGAATTCGCTGAAGAAGAGCATTTAGTTTTTGTTTGTGGTCATTATGAAGGGTATGACGAACGTATCAGAAGTTTAGTGACTGATGAAGTTTCTCTAGGAGATTACGTCTTAACAGGCGGTGAACTAGGCGCTATGACGATGATTGATGCAACTGTTCGCTTACTGCCAGAAGTCTTAGGGAATGATGAATCAGCAAAAGGTGATTCTCATTCGACAGGACTCTTAGAACACCCACAATATACTCGTCCAGCAGAATATGAGGGAATGGAAGTTCCTCACGTTCTAACAAATGGTAATCATAAGTTAATCGCTGAATGGCAATTAAGAGAATCTTTAAGAAGAACGCTTTTAAGAAGACCAGATATGTTAGAGGCATTAGATATGACACCGGAAATGGCTAAAATAGTAGAAGAAATCAAAAAAGAAGAGAACTTGTAAAGAAAAATAGCTTTACAGTCATATTAGATTATGTTAAAATGATTTGGTGAGTGTAAGAGCTCAACATATTACAACATTCCGCTGTGAAAAATTCATATGAGTGTTTTGGAAATAAGGAGAATATCGAAAAATGAATCCATTAATCGAAGCAATTACTCAAGAACAATTACGTTCAGACATCCCAGCATTTAGACCTGGTGATACTGTACGTGTACACGCTAAAGTTGTAGAGGGTACTCGTGAACGTATCCAGTTATTTGAAGGTGTTGTAATCAAACGCCGTGGAGCTGGAGTTAGCGAAACTTATACAGTTCGTAAAATTTCAAATGGTGTTGGTGTTGAACGTACGTTCCCAATCCACACACCACGTGTTGCACAAATTGAAGTTATCCGTTTTGGTAAAGTACGTCGTGCTAAACTTTATTATTTACGTGCATTACACGGTAAAAAAGCTAGAATTAAAGAAATCCGTCGTTAATAATTCGTTATTAATAGGTGAAGTACTCTATGAAAATAGAGTGCTTTTTTTATTTTTATCGTTATTTAATAGTTGCTAAACAAACAAAAATAGCCTGTTGTAACATAAAAAAGGGGCAAATAAATTCATTTTTATTGCTTTTTTTTTATTTTAACTTTATACTGTTTTTAACAGTTAACTGTAATTAACACTTATAATGAATTTTAAGGAGAATTGAAATGAAAGAAAATAAAAAAAATAATAGTCAAGGAAGAAAAAGAGGTCGAAAAGTAGATTCTTATTTACTTTTATTTTTAGCTAAAAAAGATTGTTACGGAGGCGAACTTGTCACAATGTGTGAAGAGTTGATTCCGAATAATCAATTTGATAGCGCCATGGTGTATCGAACGTTGAAAAAATTAGAGAATGAGTCGGCGATCGTATCAAGTTATAAAGAAATAGATACTAAAATGATCCGGTTTTATAGTATGACTGAGTATGGAAGAACTCTATTACAAGAATGTAAAAAAAATGTATTATCTAATATCGAAAATCTAAACTTCTTTTTAGAAGAGTATGAAAAATTGGAGGAATGACTATGATAAATGGAATTGTATTATATAGCTTAAGTAGTGTATTATTAATAGTTTCTTTAGTTAAAGATAAAGAAAAAACAAAAAATGCCTTAATTAAAGCTTGGAAAATGTTTATAAATATACTACCGGATATGTTAGCGATTATGTTATTTGTAGGAATCGTACTAACTTTATTGACGCCAACGATGATTGCTAAAATAATTGGTGAAAATTCTGGTGTGATGGGAATAGTCTATTCAACAATCATTGGTTCTATCGCTATAGTACCTAGTTTTATTGTTTTTCCTTTAGGCAAGACATTGATTGACAATGGAGCAGACTACCCACAAGTTGCTGTTCTGATGTCAACTTTGATGGCAGTTGGGCTGACGATATTACCAATGGAAAAGAAAATTTTTGGTAACAAATTTACCTATTTAAGAACAATATCAGCTGTTGTTATGTGTTTAATTTTTGGACTAATTATAAAGGTAGTGATGTAGGATGGAAATAATAAGAAAAAATAAATTTTTAATAGTTCTTCTGCTTGTTTTAACGATGATTTCATTATATAAATTTGAGCTGAGTATAAACATCTTAGGTATTACAGGTAAAAGTTTAAAAGATATGTTAGTAATGTTACCTCCTATTTTTATTTTGATTGGTTTATTAGACCAATGGATAGAAAGAGAAACGTTAGTTAAATATATGGGAGAAAATTCAGGCTTGAGTGGAATATTTTTTTCATTGATTTTAGCTACTGTGGCTGCAGGCCCCTTATATATGGCATTTCCAATTGCTATATTGCTAATTAATAAAGGTGCTAGTTTACGCTATATAGTGTTTTTCTTAGGGGCATGGTCATCTGTAAAACTACCTGTCCTAATTTATGAATTTTCATCATTTGGAATTAAATTTTCTCTTATTCATATTATCTTTTCTTTAGTATTCTATTATTTAACAGGGATTTTATTTGAAAAAATATTTACTCCTGATGATATAAGTAAAATGAAACAACTCTCTGATAATTATTAGTATTGTAAAAAAATCTTCTCTTAAAATTACTGACAAAACACTAATCGAGATAGTTATTTTCAAAAAATTAGTGTAAAATGTAGTGGTATATCATAATTTTTATGATTGAAGGAGGAAATTAAGAATGAGTATTGCAGTTCTAGGTGGAGCAGGATATATTGGCTCTCATGCTGTTCAAGCATTAATCAATAAAGGTGAAGAAGTTGTCGTTATTGATAATTTATTGACAGGACATAAAGAAGCAGTTCATAAAAAAGCTGAATTTTTTGAAGGTGATATCAGAGATAAAGAATTTATGTTATCAGTTTTTAAAAATGAAAAAGTTACTGCTGTTGTACATTTTGCTGCAAGTTCATTAGTGGGTGAATCCGTAGTAGATCCGTTAAAATATTTCAATAATAATGTCTATGGGACACAGGTAACATTAGAAGTGATGAAAGAATTAGGTATTAAAAAAATCGTTTTTTCTTCAACAGCCGCAACTTATGGTGAAGCAACAGAAGTTCCGATTTATGAAACAACACCAACAAATCCTAAAAATCCATACGGTGAAAGTAAACTAATGATGGAAAAAATGATGCATTGGTGTGATGAAGCACATGGTATTAAATTTGTTGCTTTAAGATACTTTAATGTAGCTGGAGCAAGTTTAGATGGTTCAATCGGTGAAGATCACAACCCAGAATCTCATTTAGTGCCAATTATATTACAAACAGCGCTTGGACAAAGGGAAAGTATTGCTATTTTTGGTGACGATTACGAGACTACTGATGGTTCATGCGTTCGTGATTATGTTCATGTGGTAGATTTAGGAGAAGCGCATGTTTTAGCGTTAGATTACCTAAATAAAGGAAATGAAAGTAATATTTTTAATTTAGGTAGTAATGAAGGCTTTTCAGTTAAACAAATGATAGAAGAAGCGCGTAAAATTACACAAAAGGAAATTCCTGCTATTATTTCTGAACGCCGTGCAGGAGATCCTGCTATTTTAATAGCTTCACCTGAAAAAGCTAAAAAAATATTAGGTTGGGAACCTAAATATACAGATGTAACAACTATTTTTGAAACAGCATGGAAATGGCATGTTAAAAACCCAACAGGATATTAATTTTGAGGAGATTTTACTAATGAAAGAGAATAGAATCATTCATGATTTTATTGATGTAGCTATTCAGTCTGGTGGCTGGATGCTTTTAGATCGTGTTTGTTTAAATAATCGAATTATTTCTTTAATCGGAGAACCAACAGGATTTGTTGAATTTGATGAAGAAAAAATAGGGACATCAAAAGAATTGTTAAAAGAATTATTAGAAATAGCTGTTTCTAATAATAGAGTATCTAAAACGGACATTAGAGGTTTAGCTGAAATGTCATCGGAATTAAGAGATTTACTAACGCCGCCACCATCTGTTGTGAACGCTCTGTTTTCTCAATATTATGAAACATCAGAAAAAGAGGCGACTGATTATTTTCATTTGATGAATGTTACAAATGGTTATATAGAAGAAAAGACATCTTCCAAAAATGAAGTGATCATCAATAAGGATCGTTTTATTATTCAAACAAAACCAGAAACAAGTCATTTTGAAGAAGCAGAACCATGTGATTACTGTTTTGAAAGTGAAGGTCATGGTAGATTAAATAATCGTAATAAACGAATTATTAGAATGAATGTTAAGGGTGAAAGTTGGGGCTTTTCTTATTCTCAAAAACCAAGTATTAAAGAAGAATGTATCTTTATGCCTGAAGAACATAAACCAATGATTATTAATCGTCAACTACAGGAAACGATGTTGAATTTATTGGATATATATCCCCATTATTTTATAGCGTATAACCCAAAAATAGTGAGTGAATTAGCTCATGGTTACTTATATGGTGGTGAAGCTTCTACACCGTTAATTCAAGCTGAAAATGATTTTATGTTTGATATTCCTGGCTTTGTGACTGTATCAGCTTCATTAGTTGAATGGCCGGTATCAGTTATTCGGTTAAAAACAACATCAAAGAAAAACCTAATCAATGTGATAGAATATTTAACTTTAAAATGGCAACAGTATTCATATCCTTCTTTAGATATCATTGCTAAAACTGAAGACGGAGTTGATTTACATACCGTCATTTCTACATTTAGAAGAGAAGAAGATGCATATGTAGCAGAACTTATTTTACAAGATGCATCAGAAGCTTTTGTTAGAACAACAGAATATGACTCTTTACTTTTGAATAAAGAAAACAAAGTTGATTTTTTAGGCGTAGTAAATTTGAAGGATAATAATTTAACGAATGAAGAAATCACGACTATTATGGAAAAAAATTACGAAAAACAGCAACTATTCAAGAAAACACCAGAAGGACAACAAGCCTTTGTTCGTTTTATTGATACACTATAGATAGGAGGTTTTAAATGAGATGAAGGAACCAAATCCAGTTTTTAAAAATTTAAAATCGAGTCTTCTATACATCGTAGCTATTCTTGGTTTTTTCCTGTTGACACAAGTGCCTATGCTTTTGATCATGATGTTATCACCTATTTTTAATCGAGCTTCATTGATTGTAACGATTATTTTGTTTGCGTCATGGTTGATTATAATTGGCTTAATTATTTATTTTACGTGGCGTTATTACTTTAAGCATGGTGATAAAAAGAAATTCAAGATAACGTTAAAAGATATTGGAATTGCTTTCGCCTATTATTTAGCGATGATGTTTGTAACAGTGGTTATGACTATGGCGATGCAAATGATATATGGGGTGGATACATCTGAAAATCAAGAAATTTTGGAGGCATTATTTGCAAGTGGAACTAATATTTGGTTTGTAGGTACGATGTCACTAAGTGTTGGGGTGATTGCTCCTATTCTTGAAGAGTTAGTTTTTAGAGGGATTCCAAGTGTCACTTTATTTAAAAATAGTCCAAAATGGTTCATCATGTTTATGACATCGATTATTTTTTCAAGTGTTCATTCATCAGTTAATATTATCTCTTTTGCAATGTACGCATTAATGGGTGCGATACTTTGCCATGCTTATTTTAGAAGAGAAAATATTATCGATAGTATGCTTGTTCATTTCTTTAATAATGCGATTGTAGCAGTTGTTTTATTTTTCTCTTTTATATTTCAAAAATAAAAGAGAACAGGGTGGGGAAAAGTTATTTTTATCCCCTGACTATTAAAAATTATTCATATAAACAAGACAGAGGCTGACAGTTTTAATCAGCCTCTTCTTTTTTGTGATAATGGTATCTTTTTTAATTGATATCCATTAAAATAGAGGGTATGGATTAAATTAGAGAGGTGTTTGAATGGTAGGTTTCAAATTAATATTAATTGCAGTAATGATCTATGTAACAGCCCTTTTTGTGGCAGCAGAATTCGCTTTAGTAAAAGTAAGATCATCCAAGTTAGAACAACTCGCAGCAAATGATACAAAAAATGCGAAATTAGGATTGCATCTAGTTCATCATTTAGATGATTATTTAAGTGCTTGCCAATTAGGTATCACTTTAACAACTTTAATTATCGGGGGAATCGGAGAAGAAACAGTTAGGACCTTGTTATCCCCATTGGTAAGCAAATTACCTATGTCTAGCAGTATCACATTAACTATTTCAATTGTTTTGTCTTATTTTTTAGTAACGTTTGTGGAAGTAGTAATCGGAGAGTTATTACCTAAATCATATAGTATTTCTAATCCAGAAAAAGTTGTCTTGGCGATCGCTAAGCCTTTGCACTTTTTCTATAAATTAACATACTTATTTATCAAATTACTGAATCATTCAGCGAATCTAATCGGTAGAGCATTTGGTGTTCATATGGTAGGTGAAGCAGAAGAAACGTTATCTGAAGAGGAATTGATTCTAGTTGCAGCGGATAGTTACAGCAAAGGTGAAATTAATCAAGAAGAGTTCAAATATATTTCTAATATTTTTGAGTTTGATGAAAGACAAGTGAAAGAAATCATGACGAATCGTCTGGAAATGAAAGTCTTAGATTATGATTTAACGATTGAAGAAGCAATCCCTAAAATCATCGACGTTGGGTACAGTCGTTTTCCTGTCATTAAAGAATCTAAAGATGAGATTATGGGTTATGTAACCTTACAGCAATTGGTTCGAAGTTCTTATATTGATAAAAACCGATTACTTGCAGAAGAAACGGCAAAACCTATCTTTGTAATGGAGACTATGGTTGTCAAAGATGTTCTTAAAAAAATGCAAGAAGAACATAAACATATTGCAATGGTTGTTGATGAATATGGTGGCACAGTAGGCATTGTAACAATCGAGGATATTATCGAGGAAATTGTTGGTGATATTCAAGATGAACTTGATACAGAAAAAGAAATGATTCAACCATTAGGACATCATGAATACCTTGTAGAAGGAAAAATTGAACTAGATGAAATTAGACACTACTTTGATTTAAAAGATTTAGAAGATCCAAATGGTAATGTGACTTTAAGTGGCTATTTTACAAGTGTTTATTCTAATGAGGTCGAAAAAGGTTTTTCTTTTGAAATCGAGGGAGTTATTTTTACTGCTCTGTTAGTTAGACAAACAGTTGTGGAGAGAGTTAAAATTAAAGATACGAGA
>CAUQFM010000013.1:0-30145 GCA_963517295.1 uncultured Vagococcus sp. | reverse complement strand
TTTCTAAGGGTTCATTTTCTTGAGATAGTGATGTAGATTCTAAAGTATTTATAGATTGTTCTGCTTCTGTTTTATGATTTGCCTCTGCAAAAACACTGATAGTATTAACTGATAGTGAAAAATTAGTGACAATACCCATTACAAGAACCATCAATAAAAATAAATTCTTATTATTTCTCATTTAAACTTTCCTTTCTAAAAAAGATTCTTATATTAATTATCGGCATTTTTTAATCGAAATTTTAGCTGATTTTAATAAAAAAATAAAAATGAGATTATTTTATGGTTTTTGTATATTTATTCTTTTTTACTTAAAATCAATGATATAATTATAAGCGTAGTTATTTAATACATAAAGTCGTAAAAAAAGTAGATGTAGATTTTACTTATGAACAGAACTTAAAAAAATTTTTTGGAGGATACAGAAATGGAGAATGAAAGTCAAAAAGAAGCTTTAAAAACGTTAGGTAAAAAAGTAAGCGCTTTAAAAGAGAGGATCACTACAGAAGAAGCAACAAAAACTTCGTTGATTATGCCTTTTTTTAGTTTATTAGGTTATGATGTCTTTAATCCATTGGAATTTATTCCAGAATTCACAGCAGATATTGGAATAAAGAAAGGAGAGAAAGTAGATTATGCGATTGTTTTAGATGAGACACTTACAATTCTGGTAGAAGCAAAATCAATAACTGAAAAATTAAATAAACATGATTCACAATTATTTAGATATTTCGGTACAACAAATGCTAAATTAAGTATATTAACAAATGGTCAAGAATATCGTTTTTATACTGATTTAGAACAAACCAATAAAATGGATAATATTCCTTTTCTAACTTTTAATATAACTAGCTTAAAAGAATCTCAAATTTCTGAGATTCTTAAATTTAGTAAAAATAATTTTGATATAAATGAAATAGTAAGCAGTGCTTCTGAATTAAAATACATAAACTCTTTAAAATTTTATATGAATGAACAATTTGAAGCCCCTTCAGAAGATTTCGTTAGGTTTTTATCTAATAATATTTATGATGGAGTAAAAACTAAACAAGTTATCGATAAATTTACCCCCATCGTCAAAAAAGGATTAAATCAGATGATAACTGAATTAGTAAATGATAAATTATCCTCTGCTCTTAATACTTCAGTCGAAGTAAAAGAAGTTGAATCTAAAGATTCTGGTAAAAAATCAATATCGATGGAAGAATCAAACATTGTAACAACTTATGAAGAATTAGAGGCTTTTACAGCAGTGAAAGTATTATTAAACGATGTTATTGATATTGATAGGTTATTTTATAGAGATAATCGTAGTTACTTTAATGTTTTACTAGATGATAACATTAGAAAATGGATTTTGAGATATTATGATTCACCCTCTAGTAAGAAAATTGAACTCAATAATTCAAATCGAACAATTATTGAAATAAGTACGCCATTAAATATTTTGAACTATAAAAAAGAAGTGTTGGAAATTGTTCAACAATTTATTTAATCAGGATGTTCTAAACTCTATTTTAGAAGTACTCAACATGAAAAGTTAAATGCTAAATTTTGATAAAAAACATCCCGCAATCAAACTAAGTTAACACTAGGCTTGATCGCGGGATATTTTTTATCTTATTTATTCTTACCATCGTCCTCGTCCATCTTAAGAACTGCCATGAAGGCTTCTTGTGGAACTTCAACAGAACCGATTTGTTTCATACGTTTCTTACCATCTTTTTGTTTCTCAAGAAGTTTACGTTTACGTGAAATATCCCCGCCGTAACATTTAGCTAATACGTTTTTACGTAATGCTTTAATATCCGTACGAGCAACAATTTTCGTGCCGATAGCTGCTTGGATTGGGACTTCGAATTGTTGTCTTGGAATTAATTTTTTTAGTTTATCAACGATTGCTTTACCACGTTCGTATGAGAAATCTTTATGGACGATAAAACTTAGTGCATCCACGTTTTCTGCATTAAGAAGGATATCCATCTTAACAAGATTACTTGCGCGGTAACCTGTTAGTTCATAATCAAGTGAAGCATAACCTTTAGTGCCTGATTTTAATCTATCAAAGAAATCATAAACAATTTCTGATAGAGGAATATTATAAACCACATTAACACGGTACTCATCTAGATAATCCATTGTGACAAATTCCCCACGCTTACGTTGAGAAATTTCCATAACAGCTCCTACATATTCATTAGGAACCATAATTTGCGCTTTAACAAAAGGTTCTTCCACGTTATCAATCATACTAGGTTCTGGGAAATCAGCAGGATTATCAACAACAACTTTTTCACCGTTTGTTTTATTAACATGATAAATTACAGAGGGTGCTGTTGTGATTAAATCTAAGTTAAACTCACGTTCTAATCGCTCTTGAATAACATCCATATGGAGTAAACCTAAGAACCCACAACGGAAACCAAAGCCAAGTGCTTGTGATGTTTCTGGTTCAAATTCTAAAGCTGAATCATTCAACTGCAGTCTTTCTAAAGCTTCTCTTAAATCAGTATATTTTGACGTATCAATTGGATACAAACCACAATACACCATAGGATTCATTTTGCGATATCCTTTTAAAGGTTCGCTAGCAGGATTATTCGCTAAGGTTACTGTGTCCCCTACTTGAGTGTCTTGGATATTTTTAATACTAGCAGTGATATAACCAACATCACCTACCATAAGAAAATCTCTAGCAATTGTTTTAGGAGAGAAAATCCCAACATCTGTGACTTCGTATTCTTTTCCGCTTTGCATTAATTGAATCATGTCACCAGGTTTTACAACACCATCCATAACACGAACATTTAAAACTACTCCACGATACGAATCATAAACAGAGTCAAAAATTAAGGCTTTTAAAGGTCCTTCTAAATCGCCAGTTGGTGCAGGAACTTTTTCCACGATTTGTTCTAGGATTTCTTCAATACCAATACCTGTTTTCGCACTAGCAAGAACCGCTTCAGTCGCATCAATCCCGATAACTTCTTCGATTTCACCACGAACTCTTTCAGGATCTGCTGCAGGTAAATCAATTTTATTAATAACTGGTAAAATTTCTAAATCATTGTCCACTGCTAAATAAACATTAGCTAGTGTTTGTGCTTCAATTCCTTGAGCCGCATCAACCACTAAAACAGCACCTTCACAAGCAGCTAAGCTTCGTGAAACTTCATAAGTAAAATCCACGTGTCCTGGTGTGTCAATTAAGTGAAAAATATATTCGTTTCCATCTTTCGCATTGTATGTTAGTTCGACAGCATTCAATTTAATTGTAATACCGCGTTCTCTTTCTAAATCCATTGAATCTAATAATTGATCTTGCATTTCACGGTCAGATACAGTATCTGTGTGTTGTAAAATACGGTCGGCCAAAGTGGATTTACCATGGTCAATATGTGCTATGATGGAGAAATTACGAATAGATTCTTGTCTTTTTCTCATTCCATCCAAATTCATACAAATCTCCTACTTTCTTTTCAATCAGCATTTTTAATTATACCAAGCTTTAAGCAGTTTTTAAAGTATTTTAAGTAGGAGTTTGATATAATAATTAGGAAAACACTGTTGAGGGGTAAAAAAATGGATAAAAAAGAAATTAAAGATTCGTTAATTTTAAAAAAAGTAGAATTAAAACATATTAAACAATTTAATGAGTTACTTCGTTATGTCTTCCAAGTAACAGATTCAGATATTGAAGAAGGCGGCTATGAAGATGAAGCTGAAATTATTCGTGCCAAGCGTCCTGTTCTTCGTGAAGCTGACGTGTATGGTTGGTTTACTCATGAAGATCGGCTAATATCTCAACTGGCTATCTATCCGTGTGAGGTTAATATTCACGATTCTGTTTACAAAATGGCAGGAGTTACTGGGATTGGAACATATCCTGAATATTCTAATTTTGGATTAATGAGTGATCTAATTGCCCTAGCCCTTAAAAAAATGCGTGAAAATGAGCAATGGATTTCGTATTTATATCCTTATAGTATTCCCTATTATCGTCGTAAGGGATGGGAAATTATGTCTGATAAGGTAACATTTGAAATTAAAGATACTCAATTGCCTAAACGCGTAGAAGTTCCTGGTTATGTGGAACGTGAAAATATTCATCATGAGGACGTATTTAATGTAT
The DNA here is from genome assembly GCA_963517295.1 of uncultured Vagococcus sp. Taxonomy (GTDB): domain Bacteria; phylum Bacillota; class Bacilli; order Lactobacillales; family Vagococcaceae; genus Vagococcus. The sequence continues at coordinate 26,013 of CAUQFM010000013.1, read as the reverse complement.
ATGATCAATTTGCAGAAGACAATCATGGCGCAATGATTAGACAAGAATTAAATTGGGAAGAATATTGGCGTTGGGAAAATGAAGAAGAGAGAACTGCGGCGATTTATTATAACCGTGAAGGTGAGCCACAAGGCGTTTGTTTCTACTGGATTGCTGAAGAAATATTCCATATTAAAGAGATGTTCTACTTGAATCAAGAAGCTCGCCATGGTTTGTGGAATTTTGTTTCTGCTCATTTTTCAATGGTCGAGTTAGTCCAAGGTGAAACTTATAAAAATGAACCGATTGCCTTTCTATTCGATGACAGTGAGATTAAAGAAACAATCGAACCTTATTTTATGGCTAGGATTGTCGATGTAGAAAAATTTATTGAATCTTATCCTTTTATAACGACTGGGAAACCATTTCATTTTGTGGTTGAAGATCCGATAGCTGAATGGAATAATCGAGTCTTTGGTTTAATCTGGGATGAAAATGATGACTTGACGATTACCGATGAGCCAATTGGAAATCCCGTCCAGATTGATGTTCAGACGATGGCAGCTTTATTTATGAGTTATAAGCGTCCCTCTTATCTTTACCGGATCGAGCGATTAACAACTGATAAAGAAACTTTAAGAACTTTAGAACGAATTATCCCCGATCAAGAAGCCTACTTTAGTGACTATTTCTGATAGAGGATGCCATTTCGAAAATAGCAAACAAAATAAAACACGTGCTAGAAAGAGCTTTATTTCACTCTTTCTAGCACGTGTTCATTTTTTATTCTACTGATTCTTTGTAAAAATCTAAACGGTCGTCAACTAAATCAATGACAACTTTTGTTTTTGGCGGGATCTTTCCGCCAACAATCTCTTTTGCCAGGGGTGTTTCTACCTCTTTTGTTAAGAAACGCTTGATTGGACGAGCACCGTAAATCGGATCATACGCTTGTTCAGCAATCCATGTTTTAGCTATATCAGACATCTCTAAATAAATATCTTGATCGCTCAATCGTTTGGTTAATTGTCGAATCATTTTAACAATAATTTCTTTCACATTATCTAGACTAAGTGGTGTGAATAAAATTGTGTCATCAATTCGATTCAAGAATTCTGGTTTAAAATGAGCTTTAAGCATTGTCATAACCGCATCTGATGTTTCGCTAGAGATTTGCCCCTCTTCAGAAACACCTTCCAGTAATAATTGTGAACCGATATTACTTGTCATAATTAATACCGTATTTTTAAAATCTACCACACGTCCCTTAGAATCTGTCAAACGTCCATCATCTAAAACTTGCAGTAAAATATTAAAGACATCCGGATGTGCTTTTTCAATTTCATCTAGTAAGACAATTGTGTAAGGACTTCTTCTAACCGCTTCAGTCAGTTGTCCACCTTCTTCATAACCAATATAGCCAGGAGGTGCTCCAACAAGACGAGAGACACTATGTTTCTCCATGTACTCACTCATATCAATACGAACCATGTGCTCTTCTGAATCGAAAAGATTTTCTGCTAGTGATTTCGCTAGCTCTGTTTTACCGACACCAGTTGGTCCTAAAAATAGGAAGGATCCCAATGGTCGATTCGGATCTTGCAGACCTGCTCGAGAGCGAATAACCGCGTCTGACACAGCATCCACTGCTTCCTCTTGTCCAATGACACGTTCATGTAAGGTTTGGTGAAGACGTAATATTTTTTCTCTTTCACCTTCTTCTAATTTAGAAACGGGAATTCCTGTGAGACGTCCAACAACAGTCGCAATTTCTTTATCAGTGACTACTTCTTGGACCATCTTGGTATCATTATTACTTTCTTTTTCTTCCAATTCTTTTAATTCTTGTTGTAATTTAGGGATGGTTCCATGTCTTAAAACAGCAGCTTCTTCTAAGTCATAATTATTCTCTGCGTTTTCTAACTGTGTTTTGGCAGCGTCGATTTCAGTCCGTTTCTTATTTACTTTATCGACTTCTTCTTTTTCAGTTTCCCACTGCATTTTTAATGTATTTGTTTCTTCACGCAATTCTGATAGCTCTTCTTGAAGTAAACTTAACCTCTTCTTGCTAGCGTCGTCTTCTTCTTTTTTAAGTGCTGCTTCTTCAATTTCCAATTGCATTAAGCGTCTGGTTACTTGATCCAGTTCTGTTGGCATAGAATTCATCTCAACACGAATCGTAGCACATGCTTCATCCACTAAATCGATGGCTTTATCCGGTAAATAACGATCAGTAATGTAACGACTAGATAGTGTTGTAGCAGCAACTAAAGCATTATCATGAATATTTACACCATGATGAATTTCAAAGCGTTCTTTCAAACCACGTAAGATACTAATAGTATCCTCTTCAGTCGGTTCCTTAACTAAAACTTTTTGGAATCGACGTTCTAACGCTTTGTCTTTTTCCATATATTCTCGATACTCGTCTAAGGTTGTTGCACCAATACAATGCAACTCACCACGGGCTAGCATTGGTTTAAGTAAGTTGCCAGCATCCATGCTACCTTCAGTCTTACCAGCACCTACAATAGTATGAATTTCATCAATAAACAGAATAATCTGTCCTTCACTTTTCTTCACTTCTTTAAGAACTGCTTTTAAGCGTTCCTCAAATTCACCTCTAAATTTAGCACCAGCAATTAATGCGCCCATATCTAATGAAAAAATAGTTTTATCTTTTAAGTTTTCTGGGACATCTTTTTTGACAATTCGTTGGGCTAACCCTTCAATGATAGCTGTTTTACCCACACCAGGTTCTCCGATTAAAACAGGATTATTTTTTGTTTTTCTTGAAAGAATTCGAATCACATCCCGAATTTCTTCATCTCGTCCAATAATCGGATCTTGTTTGCCACTTTTTACAGCTTCAACGAGATTAGTAGCATATTTTTCTAAAGATTCATATTGTTCTTCTTGATTTTGAGAAGTCACGCGATCCCCTCCTCTAATAGTTAATATTTTTTCATTGATTTTATCTTCTGTCACTTGTTGACTCACTAGATATTTGGTTAGTGGATGATTTTTTAATTTCATTAACGCCGCAACAATGACTTCTGTTGCTAAAAAGTCATCCCCTAATTTTTCTCTAATTTTATCTGCTTCTTGAAGTAAATTAAATAAATTTTGACTTAAATTTTGTCCATACTGTACGTTACTACCACTGATTTGTGGCAGTTTATCTATTTCTTGATCAATTGCTTGTTCGAATAATTCAACGTTAAGACCTAAACCACTATATAAGTTTCTAGCAAAGTGATTAGGTTGTAGGAATATTTTCCATAAATGGACAATGTCAATAGTTTGTTGTTGTCTAACCATCGCTATTTTTTGTGCTTCTGCGATTGATTGTTGTAAAGTTGTTGTCATTTTTTCGATGTTCATAGTCATTCCTCCTTTGACTTATGACTATATTTTACTCTATTGGTCAAAATTGGTCAAACGATATGCTACTCTTTTTTTATAAAATTTACAAAAAAAGAATCTTCTAATAATCACAAATACAACGCGTGATTGATTAAATGATTCTTAATGTTAGATCCAATAATTTTTTTTTTGCCTACTTGTATCTTTTAAATTTATTCCAATTCCGTTTCCTTCTAAAGCTTTCATTTTACCATCTTTAAGGCTAAATTCTTCGATGATAACATCTTCATTGTAGTAACGGTTAGAGGCTGATAAATCCCCTGGTAATGTAAGTGCCCGATGATTAGCTAAGATTAGATTTAAGCTTCGACCAACACCAGACTCAAGCATGCCGCCTATCCAGATAGAAAGACTAGCATTATGTGCGTAATCTAAGATATCTAAAGCTTCTGTCAACCCTCCCACTCGAGGGATTTTCAAATTAATACTTTGACAACTTCCTAATGTATGAGCTAATTTAACATCGTTTAGTGATCGTATATTTTCATCTAAGCAAATAGGCGTGTTGATTTTCTTTTGTAAAAGAGCGTGTTCATAAAAGTCACTCGTCCCAAGAGGTTGCTCGATCATCGCTAACGAAAAATCATCAAACTGCTTTAATAGTTTTTCATCAGATAAATGATACGCAGAATTGGCATCGACCATAATAATTAAATCCGGATAAGCATCTCTAACACAGCTAATGTAACTAATATCTTTTCCTTTGTTAATTTTAATTTTCACTCGAGTATAGCCCTGTTGAACGTATTCTTTAACCACTTTTAAAAGAGTTGCTTCGTCTTTTTGTATGCCAATACTAACACCAACTGAGATTGGTTTGTTAGGTAAGCCAATATATTCAGATAAAGAAACATCTTTTACTTTAGCAAAAAGATCCCAAATGGCAGTCTCAAGTGCAGCTTTTGCCATTTGATTTCCTTTAACAGGTAAGAACAGATCTCTTATTTGACGAGGTGAATACAAAATCTGTTTTTTTAATAAAGGAATTAGATAGTTTTTAATAATAAGTCGATCATTTTCTAGGGTTTCTTCAATGTAGTCAGGAGCTTCAAAACTAAGTAATTCTCCATAAGCTTTTATTTTATTGGAAGATTCTATGACAAAAATATCAGTTTTTTTCTGCGTAAGTTCACCATAGCTCGTTCTAAAAGGAGTCACCAGTTCTAAAGAATGTTGGTAAGCATAAATATCACTAATTTCAATTCTTTTATCCTCAATAACAGCGTACAAGATATCATAAAAATAAGCAGGAGATTCTAAGTGAACACAATGTCCGACATTTTCGATAATTATTATAGGGACATTTTTTTCTTTTTTTAGTTGTTGACCCATCTGAACGTATTTTTGATCTAAACTACCAGCGATAAAAGTCGTAGATATGTTATCAAATAAATCAGTCTTCAAAAAATATTCTTGTTCAGCCACTGAACCTGATAACAGTGCAAATCTCATTGATTGTGAGTTTTGCCTCTTTTTAGTAGCAATTTCTTTATTTATACTATTTTGTGGCAATAATTTTTGGCTAGCGAACAAGGGTAACTCTTGCCACCAATCAACAAAAGCACTCATTCCTATTTGATTTAACTTTTCAGCTGATTTTTGATCAGAATTTTTTCTCAGTTCTTTTTCTTTTTCAGTCTGAATTCCTACCGACGCACTTTCCAAAAATAAATGAACCACTCTTTTAGGATAATGATAAGCATAAGTTTGTGCCACACGACCACCAAAAGAGTAACCTAATAAATAAAATTGTTCTAATTTTAGTTCGTTAAAAATTTCTTCTAAGGCATTGGCGATTCTATAAAGTTGATAATTTTCGGTGTGTTTTGACTGCTCTGATTGTCCATGGCCAAGTAAATCAATACCAATAATATTCCAATCAGTTTTATCCTTTAAAAAATCAAATGTTGTATGATCACCCATAAAACCATGCAAACCAATTAATGTTTTTCTATTTTTCTTTTGTAAATTTAGATAATGGATAGCGTAAGTTCCAGCTGTTGTTTTTATGGTTAACATAATATATCTACCGTCAACTGATTATCGATTATTTGTACCATTTCTTTTCGTTTATTCATTTCATTTTCTCGATTAGTAACAATTTCAACAATTCTAGATTTATTTTCAGCTGTAATTTTTGGTAATATCCTTTGCCATTCAGACAAATTAGTTACTTTTAAATAATCATAACCAAATCCCTTAGCTAATGCTTCAATGTTTAAAGATTGTGGCGTTCCGAATAAGGGTTCAAATACCTCTTTTGGCAGTTCTCCTTGTGGTAGCATAGAGAAAATACCACCACCGTCATTGTTAATCACAAAAATAGTTAAAGGTAAAGTTTCATTTTTACCGACGGCTAACCCGTTTAGACTATGAAAAAAAGATAAATCTCCAATAATTAATCCATTCCAAACATCAACGTTGCTAGCAACCATTCCAAAAGCAGATGATAAAATACCGTCAATCCCATTAATACCACGTGTCCCATATAAATTAATCTTTTGGACAGTACTTGTCAATACGGTATCAACATCTCGAATCGGCATGCTATTAGAGATGAAGAGTTGGCCTTTTTCTGGTGTGTTGGCTAAAATGTCAGCGATAATTTTTGTTTCTGAATACCCTTTTATTAATGGTGTATTAACTAAAATTTGATTAACCTGCCTATCTAGAGCATTCCAGGTATCTGTCCAATTAGTTTTAGTCGCTACTTTTGCCTGGTTTAAACTTTCTTCTAACCATGAATTATGATCTGATTCGATAACTAAATTACATTGATTTGAGTAATCAAGAATCATTCCCGAATCATCAATCAAACAATACTCACCTTGGTAATTAGCTAAAAATTGATTAAGACTTTTAGAAAGTAATGCTCGCCCTAGTCGAATAATTACTTTGGGTTGCAGTTCTTCATTAAGATCTACTTGTTTCATTAGCAAATCATGATGATTAATAATGACAGAAGAGTTAATTCCACTTGTTTTTAGATTAGCTAAACTATCACTAAAAATTGGCCATCCTAATTTTTCAGCTAATGATACTAGCTTATCCAAGTTAATCGATTCAGTAACTTCTCCTAATAAAAATAAGCCTTTTTCTTCTTGAAACAATTTACAAACATCTTCTGGAAAATCACTGATTATTTTTTTGCCTTTAACTCTTTTTTTTCGCTTTATTTCAGGTAACTTAGTTTCTAAACTAGGGATTAAAGGTTCTCTGAAAGGAAAATTAGCATGCACTGGACCTTTTGGCGTTGTTTCAGCTCTTGAAATCAACTGAAACATTTGGCTATAACTATATTGAAGCATTTTTGGTGTCTCTTCAGCTAAAGGAAATTCCATAGAAAATTTAACTTTATCACCATAGAGATGAACTTGTTCCATTGTTTGTGGTGCCCCAACATGTCTCAATTCATGAGGACGATCTGTTGTTAAGATAATCAAAGGAATTTGACTCTCCTTGGCTTCACAAATAGCTGGGAAATAATTTGCTGCTGCTGTACCCGATGTGCAGACACAGACAACTGGTTTTTGTTTAGCTTTCGCTAGACCTAATGCAAAAAAAGCCGCTGAACGCTCATCCACGTCCATATAGACCTTAATATCTGAATCTTGTTGTAAAATAATAGCTAAAGGCGTCGATCTTGATCCAGGAGACAAAATCACATCTTTAATCCCACTATCTTTCAATCCCTCTATACTTGATTTTAAAAATTGGGTCATCCTCTCACTCATTTATCTGTCCTCCTAACGCTCGTAACATCGGTTGAAATTTAACTTTTGTTTCTTCTCTTTCTAATGTAGCGATAGAACCCTCTACAATACCACAACCAGCATAGAGAATAGCATGTTTATCACGAATATACGCTGATCTAATGCCGACAACCACTTCCCCAGTATCCTCTAAAACATTTCGCCATCCAAGAGGTCCACCATATAAACCTCTTGGATAATACTCATGGTTTTTTATCCAATTCATCGCTTCTTTTTTAGGTAATCCTCCGAGTGCCGGTGAAGGATGTAATGCCGTAATTCCTTCTAAAAATGTCACTTCTTTTTTTCGTTCTCCCTTAATAGGTAAAAATAAATGCTGAATATCTCTGTTTTTTAGTAATGAGACCGAAATATTTTTATCTAAAGAGCTTGTTAATTCAGTCATTTCTTCCTGTAACCAACGAACCACGTAATGATGTTCTATCACGTTTTTTTGATCATTCAATAATTCATCACCTAATTGTTGATCTTCTTTTAACGTCTTGCCTCGTTTGATTGACCCAGCAACACAAACAGTCGAAAAGTCCGCTGTGGTTGCTTGAAGCAAACGCTCAGGAGTGGCACCAATAAAATAAGATTCATTCTTAGCTACGACAAATCGGTAAGTATCAGGTTGCTCTGCCCTCAATCTTTTAAGCACATCAACTGGATTAATTGACTTTTCAGTCAGGACTTTCATTTGTCTAGCTAAAACAATTTTATTAAGCGTTTCAGACGATTTCAAATGTGCAACGGATAATTCAACCTCTTGTAACCAGTCTTCGATTTTCAATTCTTCTGTGGTTAAAATCTGATTATTTTCTCTAGCTAACGGTTGTTCTAATTGTCTATATAGTTGCAAATTTTCTATTTCTTGTTGCCACTGAACCGATAAATCTTCTGTCGAATTAACTACCATATTAATCGTTACCCATTGTTGATTCTGTTTTTCGGTTCTAATAATCTTAGGTAAATAAGTAACTGATTGGCTAAGTTCTCCCCAAATTTTAGAGCTATCAGTGGTTTCGTCAAATAACCCAGAAACCATTTCTATTGGTCCTGTCATTTCAACAGAAGCATTCGTTATAATCTTGGCGAATATTTCAGGTATAGAGCCAACACCATAAATCCCACTGTTTTCAGTTGCGTTTTCAAAATAAAAATGTTCAGTATAGTGGGCATTGGTTCTCTCGTAATCAGAAATTAATGAATCAGAATGTATATTAAAAACCCAACTTATTAGTGTCGGTTCTTTTATGATTGTATTTTTCAATTCTTCTGGTACTTGTAAATTAATCAGTTCTTTTTTCATATTGTTTTAACTCTTTCATTAAGTGACTTTTGTTAATTTTACCGGAAGTCGTTCTAGGTAATTGTTTCAAAAAATACCATTCTTTTGGTAGTTTAAATTTAGCTAAACGATCTTTACCAAATGAATTAAGCTCTTTTTCAGATAAATCAGTAACAATAAAAGCAACAGGAATTGCTCCCCAAGTGCTATCTTTTTTACCCACTACAGCAATTTCTTGAATTTGTTTATTTTCAAGAAAAACTTGCTCCACTTCAGCTGGATAAATATTTTCTCCACCAGAAATAATCAGCTCTTTTAAACGACTTTTAACATAAAGATAACCTTCATCATCAAGATAACCTAAATCTCCTGTTTTAAACCAGCCGTCAGAAGTCCATGCTTCAGTTTCTTTCAAATAGTTTGTGATGATTTGGGGGCCTTTTAACCAAATCTCTCCTATTCTATTTTGAGGATTTGCAATTTTTAAAGAAATTCCTTCTAAAGGTAAACCAGAAGCACCTGTTTTTGATTTAGCATCGTATTCATTTAAAGCAATTACCTGTGAACAGGTTTCAGTCATACCGAATGACTGAACAACTGAGACGTGATTTTTATGACATGATTTAATTAAATGGAGAGGAACGCTACCTCCTCCCACAAGCATTATCCGAAAATTATCAGAATAACCTTGCTTAGGATAGATAGACATTAATTTTTCTAACATCACAGAAACGACGGAAACAATTGTAATCTGTCCTTTCTGTAATTCTTTTGTTAGGTATCTTTCATCAAAAGATGGCATGAGATGAACGGTTAAACCTAAAATTAAACTCCGACAAATAATAGATAAACCACTAATATGAATCAAAGGCGTCGCACAAGCCCATTCATCTTTTGATGATAGCTTTAAATTTTTTTGTGTCGCCATGCAATTAGCATAGTGATTATCAAATGTTTGAATAACACCTTTCGGATTGCCTGTTGTACCAGAAGTAAACATGATAGAAGCATTATTTGTTGGTCTATCTATTTCATTTTGGCTTCCGTTAATGACTGGAATTTTAGCCACTTTATCAAAAGAAAAAAAATTTATTTTTTCAAATTTTTTCTTTTGTTCCTCATCACCTAGAACAATCATTGTTTGAGCTTCATTTAATTGAAATAAAAGTTCTTTCCTTGTTAGTCTAAAATTAAGAAAAACAATTTCTCGATTAAGCTCCCATAAACTTAAAATCGTTAAGTACATTTCCAACGAATTTTTTCCGATGAGTGCCACACGTCTGTTATTTCCGATAAGTGAAATTAGTTTGTTTGTTTTTATATTAACCAAGTCATAAACTTCAGAAAAGGTATAGAACTCGCCACTAAAGCGAATCGCTATACCTTTTCTATTTTTAGCAACTTGTGTTTGTAGCCAAGTTTGCATAGTTAGCCTTCTTTTTAAGGGAATTTTGGAAATTGATCAAAATCAGGTTGACGTTTTTCTTTGAACGCATCCCGACCTTCTTGCGCTTCTTCCATCGTGTAGTATAAAAGAGTCGCATCGCCAGCGAGTTGTTGAATGCCTGCCAAACCATCTGTATCCGCATTAAAAGCAGCTTTTAACATACGTAAAGCCAGTGGTGATTTCTGTAAAATCTCTTCACACCAACTAATCGTCTCATTCTCCACTTGATCAAGAGGAACAACCGTATTAATCCAACCCATATCTAGCGCTTCCTGTGCTGAATACTGACGACAGGTAAACCAAACTTCCTTCGCTTTTTTATGACCAATATTACGCGCTAAGTACCCAGCACCATAACCGCCATCAAAACTACCAACATTAGGACCAGTTTGTCCAAATTGAGCATTATCAGCAGCAATCGTCAAATCACAAACTAATTGTAAAACGTTACCGCCACCAATTGACCAGCCTTTAACCATTGCAATAACAGGTTTTGGAATGACACGAATCAAGCGTTGCAAGTCTAAAACATTTAATCTAGGAATATTATCTTCCCCAACGTAGCCACCATTTCCACGAACTTTTTGATCCCCACCAGAACAAAAAGCAAGATCACCTTCTCCAGTTAAGATAATAACACCAATACTTTGATCATCACGACTGATTGAAAAAGCATCAATCATTTCAAATACTGTTTTTGGTGTAAAAGCGTTGTGAACATGTGGTCGGTTAATACTTATTTTAGCAATTTTTCCAAGTCTGGAAAAAATAATTTCTTCATATTCATTAATTGTTTCCCATTTATTCATTAATTGTTTCCCCCTTAAAATTGTACCTTCTCATTATACATTGTTTTTAGTATTTTCATAAGAATTTTGTTTATTGGGTGTAAACCTTATGTTATACTCCAAAAAAGAGGTGAAATGCAATTAATTTATTAGATTATTTAAACATTCAGATAAAAGAAGAAAATAAAGAACAGGTCATTTTGACACTGACTGTTGATGATTGCCACAAGCAACCCTTTGGTGTCCTACATGGTGGTATTAATGGCGTTTTAATTGAAACGGCTACAAGTATGGGAGCTATGCTCAACAAACCTTCTGATACAACTTATGTAGTCGGTATAGATTTACAAGTTAATCATCTAAAAGCTGTAACTTCAGGTATTTTAACGACGATTGCTACCCCAAATCATATTGGGCAAACCACTCAAGTATGGGAAGCTCTTATATTAGATGAGGATGAAAATAAAATCGCTGTCGGTCGCTGTACCTTAGTTAATAAAAAAAATTCTGGAAAGACTTAAATCTCTCCAGAATTTTTTCTATTGTTTAAACGAAGCCGCCAAACAAATCGCGATCCAAACATGGATATGCCCATGTGTAATGTTTGAGAGATCGATAGAACCACTTTTGAATCGTCTGTTAATGCTTTAATAATTATATGAGTTAATCCCATTCCAATAACAAATACAAAAACGCTTAGCCAAGTACCTTTTCTAAACCACTTGTTTTGTATTAAATCCATCCACAATTTCATCGTAAAACCACGTAATATGCCAAATATAAAACCAAGAAGAAGTGAAATCCCAATAACGATTAAACCATCCTTATGTTCTGTAATAACAGACCAACCGTCGATTATTAAGTAGATACCGATAAATAAAACAACGATAACACCTTTAAAAGATTCTTTAACTGGTTTTGTTTTAATGATTAAGTGAATAACATAAAGAAATAAAAATACTGTGACCAATCCATTGTTTATAGCTTCCATAAAAAGACACCCTCTGCATCTGTAGTGTCGATAATTATTTTTCTTTTAGTTGCCTATTTAGTTGTTTGGCTATCAAAAAATTTTTTGTAACAAATAAAAGCCAAATAATAATATAAGTTATCACAACATTTAATGAAAAATCGAAAAAGTTCGTTTGTTTAAATGGATATAAATAAAAATAACCTACTATTAAGAAAATATACGTACCTATAAAATGAAACAACGTTATCTGCCAATAATTTAATCGCTCAATGTGATCTAAGAAACTTAAATTACTCACAACAATAGCTATCAAAAAATTGAAGCCGATTTCTATAGGTGTTATTGTTTCTACTTGAAAAATTAATTTTGATAAAAGTATTATAAAACTACTTAAACCAATTCCTAAAGCATTCCTTTTTAGTATTTCCACACTCTTCATCTCTTTCTTATCGATAAATTTAGTTTATCTTTTTTTTAATTATTTGCTAGTTTTTGTGACACATCTGGAATAATTTTTGTCACTTATGGGCAATTGCTTGTTTAAATTCCTTAGCAAATCTGCGGCTTATTAAAATTTCTTCTTTATTTTCTAGAATGCAATATAAATTACCGTTAACAAGTGAGGATTTTATTTCTATAACACTTTGGATATTCAATAAAGTATTTTTAGAGACTTGTGCGAATTGTTTTGGTAATTCAGATAATAAAAAGTTTAAGGTTGTTCGCTTTTCGTAGGTTTTCTCATGGGTGTAAAAGAAACATTTTCTATCAATATATTCAATGTACAAAATGCTACTTAAGGTAAGTGAAACTTCTATTTTTTTCTGATAATCTTTAACTGTAATTTTTTCTTGATGATATTCTTCGACCAAATGCTCTAGCTCTTTAATAAAAATTGTTTTTTCATGTATTTCAAATGTTAATGTTTCTTCCTTCTCTTGCGGAATATAATGGAAAACAGTTTTCATCTCTATTACCTCCCAAATTAAAAATACATCAAAAAGTTTTTCTCTTTTTGATGTAAGGATACACATTTTATGTCTTCTATTTTACTTTTGAGATGGAATCACTTTTATCTTTTAATATATATATTGGTCTTTTTTTCGTTTCTAAGAATGTTTTACCTAAATATTGACCCACAATACCTAAACAAAAAAGTTGCAAGCCCCCTAAAGCTAAGATAATACAAATCATTGAAGGCCAACCACTAGTAGAATCTCCATACACAGCTGCTCTGATAAAAAAGAAAATTAAAGCTCCACAAGCAACTATAAATGAGAATAGCCCGACAAAAGCGGATAAAACTAAAGGAAAAACAGAAAAAGCAATAATTCCGTCTAGAGAATACTTGAATAGCTGCCAGAATGACCACGAAGAATTTCCTTCGCTACGTTCAATATTTTCATATTCTAAATAGTACGTATTGAATCCTACCCAACTAAATAAACCTTTTGAAAAACGATTGTATTCTTTTAATTCTAAAATTGCCTCTACCATTGGACGCTTCATTAACCTAAAATCACGAGCTCCATCCACAATATTAACATCAGATATTTTATTAATGACTCGGTAAAAACCTTTAGCGAAGAAAGAGCGGATTTTAGGTTCCCCTTCTCTTGTGACTCTTCTTGTTCCAATGCAATCTAACTCATGATTATTTTCCAGAAGCTCAAACATTTTAGGTAAAAGAGAAGGTGGATCTTGTAAATCCACATCCATTACTGTTATGAACTCTCCGCTAGCATAGCTTAAACCCGCATAAAGAGCAGCTTCTTTCCCAAAATTTCTAGAAAAGGATAGGTACTTCACTTGTTCGGGATCTTCCTGTTCAAGTTGTTTTAGCACATTGAGGGTTTTATCTTTTGATCCGTCATTAACAAAAATAAATTCAAATTTAATTTGTGGAACTAATGGTTTTATTTTTAAGACTTCATTATAAAAGGTGTGGATAGTTTGTTCCTCATTAAAACAAGGAACAATAATTGATAGTAAGTTAGACATAAACTAACTCCTTTCTAAAATGATAACTCATGCCATCATAACGCAAAAAGCTTTTAAAATAAAGTCATTATCACACAAAAAAACAGGACTAGTCTATTACTAACCCTGTTTTGAAGTATTATTTACTAGCGTTTACTTTTGCGATTTCAACAATTAATGCTGTGGCTTTTTGCATGCTTTCAACTGCTACAAATTCAAATCGACCATGCATGTTTTCTCCACCCGCAAAGATGTTTGGTGTTGGAAGTCCCATATAAGATATTTTAGAGCCGTCAGTACCACCACGAACAGGTTCTTTATTGGCTTTAATATCTAAATTTAGCATAGCTTCTTCAACTAAATCAACGATACTCATATCTTTTTGGATAACTTCTGCCATGTTGTAATAAGAGTCGCTCATTTCTAATTTAATGCGTTCTTGACCGAAGTCTTTATTAAATTTATCCACGATTGATTGTAATAACGCTTTTCTTGCTTTAAATTTATCCATATCATGATCACGGATAATATAAGACATAGAAGCTTCATCGGGAATGCCTTTTAAATCTAATAAATGGAAGAAACCTTGATAACCATCTGTTTTTTCAGGTACTTCTTCTTGTGGTAGAGCATTTTGTAAATCAATGGCTACTTGAATTGCATTAATCATTGTATTTTTAGCTGTACCTGGATGAACATTTTTACCTTCAATAGTAATTTCAGCACCTGCAGCATTAAATGTTTCAAATTGTAATTCACCAACTGGTCCGCCGTCCATAGTATAGGCAAAGTCAACGTCAAATTCTTTCACATCAAATTTATCTGCACCAATTCCGATTTCTTCATCTGGTCCAAAAGCAACCATTATTTTACCATGTTTAATTTCAGGGTTGTTAATTAAATATTCCATCGCGGTCATAATCTCAGCAATTCCAGACTTATCATCTGCTCCAAGAAGAGTAGAACCATCTGTTGTAATTAAAGTTTGACCTTTATAATTTAAAAGATTTGGGAAATCAGTTGTTGTTAATTTGAATTTTCCTGCTTTATCTAAAGAAATATCTGATTTTCCGTCATAATTTTCTACAAACTGAGGATTTACTCCAACAGCGTTAAAGTCTGCTGTATCCATATGGGCAATAAATCCCATGCTTCTAACCTTTTTATCAGTATTACTTGGTAATGTTGATATTAAGAAACCATTTGATTCATTGTAAAAGACATCTGACATACCAATTTCTTCTAATTCTTTTTTAAGTACTTTAGCAAATTCAACCTGTGTTTGTGTTGTAGGTGTCGTTGTACTTGTCGGATCACTTTGTGTTTCTGTTTGAACATACTTGATAAAACGGGGAACTAAATTTGTATACATATTTTTCTCTCCTTTAAATAAATTCAAATGGGTTTGTATTGGTTTCACTCATTATAAATGAAACATCCCAGTTGTTTTCTAATTTCCAGTCATTGAACAGTTCGATGTATTTCTCTTTACAACGCTGTTCAATGTAGTGTCCAGGATCAATGACCGATAATTTTTCTTCAATCATATCATGTGCAGTATGATAGTACACATCTCCTGTAATATAAACATCGGCTCCTTTTTTCAGAGCGTCTCGGTAAAACTTCTCCCCACTGCCGCCACAAATAGCGACTGTTTGGATCTGTTTATCCTTCGTATCAGTAATTAATCTTAAACCATCAAGATTAAAGGTTTTTTTCACTTTTTTAGTAAAATCGACTAAAGACATCGGTTCTTTTAATTTTCCAATGCGACCTAAACCATAGTCATCTTTAATATTCATAATCTCAAAAATATCAAAAGCAGGTTCTTCGTAAGGATGATTTTTTAAAAGTGTTTCTATAACATTTTTTTCTAGTTTTTCTGGGAAAATAAATTCAAGTTTATCTTCACCAACAATCTCTAAATCATCGACTGAACCAATGTAAGGGTTAGCCTCGTTGATTGGTTTAAAACGACCGCTTCCACTCGATGTAAAACTGCAAAATTCATAATTATTTCCATAACTTCCAACCCCTATTTTACCAAGTGACTCTCTTAACAGTTGACTATGACTTCGGGGAGTATAAACCACTAGTTTTTTATAACCAAATGAATGGGTTTGAGTAATAAAATCAAGGACTTCGATTTCTAAATCCTCACAAAACCAATCATTTAAACCAGGTTTAACAATATCCATATTAGTATGGGCTGCGTAAACACTTATATCATTTTTTAATAAATCCGCATACATTTTAGTTTGAAAATCATCAGTCGTTAATCTTTTGATAGGTCGAAAAATAGGTGGATGTTTAGCTACGATTAAATCTATTTTTTTATCAATAGCTTCTTTAACTACTTCAGGTCTAATATCCAAAGTCATCATAACACGCTGAATCGGTTTGTTTAATGTGCCTATATGAAGACCTACAGGATCGCCATTTTCAGCTAAGTACTGAGGGCAATATTGTTCAAAACGATCAATAAACTCTTGACCTGTGATTGTCATTTCAACACCTCTTCAACCATTTCTATTTTTTTATTAGTCTCTGCAATTTTTTTAGAAACATCTTTCGTTGATTTTTCTAATTGTTCAAGAATATTTTTAACTTGGTTTAACTCATTTTTCCATTTGGCTTTAAAAATCGAGTTTCTATCTTTTAGTAAGATAGGTCCAAACATAATTTCAGCTTCCGTTAATTCTATTTTTTTATCGGATTTTATCGCCACAATAATTTCATACGTTTTCTCATTCTCATAAACAATAGATTCGTTTTCAATAATATAATTATGGTCAACCAACCAAGTACGTAAAGTCTGTTCACCAATATTAGCTTGTAGTAATAATACTTCTTCTCCAGATAATTTTTTTTGCAGATCGCCACGATTTAAAATATCTCTAATCAAAGCACCGCCCATTCCACAAATTGAAATAGCTGTGACTTTATCGGATGATTGGATAACCTCCAGTCCATCGCCTTTTCTAACAGAAATTTGTTTAGCTAAGTTTAGTTCGGCGACTAAGTGTTTAGCTGATTGAAAAGGGCCTTCTACTACTTCACCAGCAATTGCTGTTTGAATTTTTTTGTTTAAAATTAAATTTGCAGGTAGGTAAGCATGATCTGATCCAATATCTGCTAATATTGCATTTTGTGGTACCAGTTCTCCTACACGTTCTAATCTTTTTGATAATTGTTTGTGATCCATATATCTACCTTTCCGTTCTTCTTCTCATAGCATTATTATAACACTAAAAAAATCTTTTTAAATAACTTAGATCAATAAAAAAAGAGTTATCATGAATTGATAACCCTTTCTTAATCTTATTCTAAAAAGTCTTTTAATTGCTTAGAACGACTTGGATGTCTTAGTTTTCTTAAAGCTTTGGCTTCGATTTGACGAATACGTTCTCTTGTTACACCAAATACTTTTCCGACTTCTTCTAAAGTTCTGGTACGACCATCATCTAAACCAAAACGTAAGCGTAATACATTTTCTTCACGGTCAGTTAATGTGTCTAACACGCTCTCTAATTGTTCTTTCAATAACTCATAAGCCGCATGTTCTGCAGGACTTGTCGCATCTTGATCCTCAATGAAATCTCCTAAGTGAGAATCATCTTCTTCCCCAATTGGTGTTTCAAGTGAAACAGGCTCTTGAGCAATTTTTAAAATCTCACGGACTTTTTCTGGCGTTAATTCCATTTCAGCTCCAATTTCTTCTGGTGTTGGTTCGCGACCTAAATCTTGAAGTAATTGACGTTGAATACGGATTAATTTATTAATTGTTTCTACCATATGAACTGGAATACGGATCGTTCTTGCTTGATCGGCAATAGCACGGGTGATTGCTTGTCTAATCCACCATGTTGCGTAAGTTGAGAATTTGAATCCTTTTTCATGATCAAATTTTTCAACAGCTTTCATTAATCCCATGTTTCCTTCTTGAATTAAATCTAAAAATTGCATACCACGACCAACATAACGTTTAGCAATACTTACAACCAAACGAAGATTAGCTTCTGCTAATTCTTGCTTAGCTTCTGGGTCACCTTCTTTGATACGTAAAGCTAGAGCTACTTCTTCATCTGCACTTAAAAGTGAGACACGACCAATTTCTTTTAAATACATACGAACCGGGTCATTAATTTTAACACCAGCAGGGGCAATTAAATCTTCTGGTTTTTCCTTCTCTTTTTCTTGTTTCTTTGTAGTTACTTTAAGGCTACGTTCACTAGGATCACCATTTTCATCGACAACACTGATTCCAGCATCTTCGATTTTTTGGATTAAATCATCCATATTGTCTGAATTCAATTCGTACGGTGTTGCTAATTTGTTTGTTAATTCTGTATAATTAACTGAACCTTTTGTTTTGTATTCTTTTATAAATTTATTTACTTCTTTTTTGTACGCTTCTTGATTCTTAATTTTCTTATCTGACATAAAAGAAATCCCCCTTTTAAATTAAATTGCTTTTAATTGCTGTTGAAGTTGAATAATTTTGAGTGTGGCATCTGCTTCTAACTCTTTATTACCAAACTTACTCGCCTCTTTCTGATCAAGTTTTAATTGTTCTATCTGTCGCTCTACCATAGCTCTTTGAATGACTAACAAGCAATCTTCTAATTCTTGCTTAGTACTTTCACTACTCAAATTTTGCATTGTTACATTAATTAAAACATTTTTTAATTGCTCTTCTTTTAAATAATTAAGAAAATCAGCAATTAATATTTCTCCATTCATGGCGATATAATTGTTCAAATGAAGGTATAATTCTTGATAGACATCGTGAATAAAAATAATTTCATCTTTTGCTAATAAATATTGATAACTACCACGCTCTGTTAGGACGCGGTAAATAAGTGTCATTTCAGCTTTTTCCACTTGATTAATTTTTTTAACTTCATGAAATTTTGGTATGACTAATTCCCTTTGGTTTTCAGAGAAAGAGGGTGTGGATATATTTTTTTTATAACTTTGTTTTTTTGTTCTTAATTCAGCTTGTAACGTCTCTTTAGATATTGAAAACTCTAAAGACAATTGAGAAAGTGCTGAGTCGACTTCCACCATAGATGAAATTTTAACAAGCTCTGTTAATAGCTCATCTATATAAAGCAATTTATCTGTTTCTAGTTGAATATTTTTATCTCGTTTTAAGTATTCTTTTTTGAACTGAAAAACTGTATCTCGACTTGTTTTTATTAGTTCGTTTAAAGCATCATTTCCATATTTAACTCTATAATCATCTGGATCTTGTTTATCTGGTATCGAGACAATTTGAATGTTCATTGTACTTTGAGAAGAAATTAAATCTACCGCTCGACTTGTTGCTTCGACGCCTGCATTATCTCCATCATAACAAATTAAAACTTCCTCACTTACTTTCTCAATAGCATTAATCTGCTCAACAGTTAAACTAGTTCCCATTGAAGCTACACCGTTTTTGACACCCGACATCCAAGCTGAGATAACGTCCATAAAACCTTCAAAAAGAATTACTTCATTTTTTTTTCTAATTTCACTTCTTGCCTGATGAAAATTAAATAGAATAAAGCGTTTATTAAATAATTCAGTTTCTGGGCTGTTTAAATATTTGGGTTGATCACTGGAGTCAAACGTTTCTTCCTCTAAAATCCTCCCAGAAAAACCGATTGTCTTGCCTTGAAAGTTAGTAATTGGAAACATAATTCGTTGATAAAAACGATCGAGCCAGTTACCATTGTCTAATTGGAATAATAAACCAGATTTTTTCAGAATGTCTTCAGAAAAGTTTTCTTTTTCAAGAATTTTATACAATAATGTTCGATCAACCGGAGCAAATCCAATTTTAAACGTTTTTATTGCTTCTTCGCTTAATCCTCTATCTTTAAGATAACTTAACGCCTTTTCACCAATTTGGGTATTCATTAGAATATGATGATATAAATCAGCTGTTTTTTCATGAACTTCAATTAACTGATGTTCCTCTAAAATTCTTGGTGATAAAGTTTGAGGCTGGTTGCTTAGATTAAAGGAAACTTCAATTGAGGATAAGTCTGCAACCCTTTCAACTGCCTCTGGAAAATGTAATCCTTCAATTTCTTGAATAAAAGAAAAGACGTTGCCACCTTTTCCGCAACCAAAACAATGAAAAATTTGTTTATCTTCTGCTACAGAAAAAGAAGGTGTTTTTTCATTATGAAAAGGACAAAGACCGACATAATTTTTCCCAGATTTTTTTAATTGGACATATTGTCCAACTATATCTACAATATTCGTTTGTTTTCTGATATTTTCTATTGTTTCTTGAGGGATTAATTCCGGCATCTAGATATTCCTCCCTAACTTTTTGAAGTAATAAAAGTCGCACTGAAATCAGCGCGACTATACGACATAAATCTACAAAATAAAGTATACCACATTCATGCAAATTTACTAGTTTTTTGATTAGTTTTCATGAAAAAATTATGCTCTAACCGAATCTTTTACAATTAATTTATCTAAAATCAGTTTTCCGATAAATGTTATTACTACAAGTACTGCAAAAATCGGTAGTGATTCACTTGTTAGTATTGAAATTTCTAGTAAACCTTTAAAGAGCATTGCGGCAACATAGGTTCCAATAGTTGTTGTGACTGCTAAGAATACTCTTAATAAATTAAACGGCATACAAGCTTTAATTACTGCCATCGAACTTACAGCAATCAACATGTAATACATTAATGTTGTTATATCAATTTGCGCCCAATTATTGGCATTACCATAGAAGTAAATAAATAGAACATTAAGGATTACTAAAATTGAATTAGGTAATGCTCTTCTAAGTGCTGTAGGTAAAAATTTAGTAGTTACTTTTCGTTTATCATTTTCAAATGATAAGAAGAATGTTGGATAGCCCTCAATTGCTAAATCAAGTAATGTAATTTGAATAGGAATAAAAGGAAAAGCAACTGCTGTCAAAGCGCATAAAATTGAAAGAACTAAAGAATAGATTGTTTTGATAAAGAAAATACTAGAAACTTTAGTCACATTATTAACGACACGGCGTCCTTCAAATAAAACATCTGGAAGTGTTGTGAAATCAGAATTTAGTAAAACTAAATTTGCAATCTGACGTGTTGCATTGTCCCCTTCTGCCATAGCAATACTGCAGTCAGCTTCTTTAAGTGCAAGTACGTCGTTGACACCATCACCTGTCATAGCCACTACATGTCCTTGAATTTTCAATTCTTCAACAAGAATCTTTTTTTGTTGCGGTGAGACACGACCGAAAACACGGTACTCATTAACAACTGCTCTAACTTCTTCGTCCGATGTTAATTCAGACAAATCAATATATTTATCCGAATTTTCTAAACCAGCACGTCTTGCTACATTGGAAACAGTCACTGGATTATCACCAGAAATCACTTTAATATCCACGCCTTCTTCTTTTAGATAAGCAAGCGTTTCATTTGTATTTGCCCTAATTGGGTCATCAATTTTAAGAATAGCCAAAGGTTTTAAGGATGGTAACTCAGATTCGTTTAGATACGTTTGTTGACTAATACCCAACATTAAGACACGATAACCCTCTTTTTGAGCTGAGGCAATATCTTCTGGCAACTCGCTTTCTTTAAACAGTCGCTCAGGTGCGCCTAACGCAATCACTCCAACAGAATCTAATACCATCGCTCCCCATTTTCTCTCAGAAGAAAAACTAATGACATCACTTGCTGTATAAGTTGTTGCAGTTTGGTAATGATTTCTAATAGCTTGCATGGTTATATTGTTATCCGAAGAGTTGTTTAAATAACTTCCAATAATCTCAGAAAAATTTTCTTGGTAAGCTGAATCTAAAATTTTAGTTTCTTGAAGTTTCATTTTACCTTCTGTAATTGTTCCTGTTTTATCAAGACAGATAACATCTACGTGAGCTAAGGTTTCTACAGAATACATGTCTTGAACAAGTACTTCTTTTTTAGCTAATTTTGCAACAGCCGTAGCCAGAGCAATCATAATAAGTAAAACCATTCCCTTTGGTAACATACCTAAAAGTGCTGCAGCAGAGGCTACAACTGAAGATTTTAATTGACCATTGCCAAAAAAGAAAGCTTCTGCAAATAAAATCAAGCCTAAAGGAACAATAACAATACTCGTGAATTTAGCCACTTTTCTGATAGATGATACTAATTCAGAAGTAAATGGTTTATGAATTTTAGCTTCGTTAGCAATTTTAGTTGCATAGTTATCTTTACCTACATGAATGACTTGACCATAACAGCTACCACTAGAAATAAAACTTCCCGATAATAATTCGTGATCCATCGTTTTAATAATCAAATCAGATTCACCAGTTAAAAGAGCCTCATTTGCTTCAACTTGACCACTAACAACAAGCATATCAGATGGTACTTGATCTCCGGCCACTAATTTTACAATATCGTCTAAAACAATTTCCTCAGACGAAATACTTATTTCTTGTTCATCACGAATAACTACTGATTTATCTTCATTAATAATTGATAATTTAGCGACTAAATTTCGTGCTCTAATTTCTTGAATAATTCCTATCGTAATGTTCATCAAAATAATAACCATAAAGAATAAGTTACTAAATGCACCAACCAAGGCTAGACAAATACCAATAATCAGATTGAGTAAGTTAAATAAAGTTAAGACATTATCTTTTATAATGTCCTTGTTAGACTTCGAGACATCTTCATTAAAATTATTTTGTTGACCTTGTTTTATTCTTAAATTAACCTCATCTAAAGTTAATCCTTTTATTTTTTTATCCATTTTTATTCAATCATTCCTTTATTTTTTGTTTAAATGACTATCCTAAACATTATACCTGTTCTTCTTTTTAAAAGAAACAATATTCATGAAATCTTTACACATAGAAAAAAACACAAACTATTTATCCGTAGTTTGTGTTTTTTCATTGCTTTCTTTATCCGAACCACGATCCTGTTTACCAGGTAAATCTGCATTTCTTCCATTACTAATTCCAAATGTAATATATGCATTCGAAGCAATGTATTGATTATATAAGTTCATTTTAACAATTTGACCTTTTTCTTGATCTGAATCCATATAATAGATACCATAAGTAATATTTGCACCTTTAGAATTGAAATCATCATAAATTAATTTTGGGATATCGCCTTCTAATTGTCCAAAGTAAGATTTGATATATGGTTGTCCGTAAGAATATACAACTTTAACAGATTTTGAATCTTTTCCTGTTAATCGAGTTCCTGCTTCAACTGATTGAGAAATCACTTGACCATAAGGTATATTATCAGCAAACACTTGTTTAACAGATACTTCTAAGCCCTCAACAGCTCCTTGAGCGTTTTCTGCAGAATAATCAGCAAAATTTGGTACAACAGCTGCTTTACCAACTGATACTTTGACTGTCATTTTATCATGCTTAGCAATTTTCTTATTTTTTTCGATATTTTGAGATAGTATTTTTCCTTCTTCTACTTTATCAGAATCAGCTTCTTCATAAGTCATTGCAACACCATTTTTATTTGCCCATTCTTCAACTTCATTTTTCATTTTCCCAGTAAAATCAGGGACTGTTATATTTTTTTCAAAGGTTTCTTTGCCTTTTGAATAATAAAGATTGACGGAATCACGACGTTTATATGTATCAGCAGTGACTTCTTTATCACTAAATTCAACTTTGGTAAATTTACCTTTTTCAATTTTATCACTGTACTCTGTTAAAATATTTAAATTTTCTGCTTTGTTCTTTGTAACAAATTGATTAGCTTCTTCTTGTGATAATTTTTTAAAGTCTGGTAATTTGATTACCTCTTCAGGGTTAGGTCCTTCACTAATAGTAAATTTTATGACTTGACCTTTTTTAACATTTTTACCTGAGTTAACATCTTGTTTCATTACAACGTTAGCTTCTTCTTTTAAAGAATAACCTTGCTTCACTTCAAGTTCCATGCGGTTGTCATTTGCCCATTTTTTAACGTCAATAATTGACTTATCAGCAAAATCAGGCATTTTAACATGCGTCATTTGATAATATAAAGTATAGCCAATAATAAGAATAACAATACCTGAAACGCCCATGATAATTTTTTTATTTCTTTGTTTTTTTTGATACTCTGGATCAATCGAGACTTCATGTAAATCATCTGATATTTCTTCTATAGGCTCTGTTAATGCCAACTTGTTGATTGGCTGATCTTCAGCTTCAACCAAGTCTGGATTATCAAAAAGTTGAGATTCATCCAACCGATTATCCTTATGTTGTCTTCGTTTTCTAATTTTTTTAGTAGGTTCTGTTCCTTCAATTTCATTAACTATAGGTTCTTCATTTTTTAGTTTTTCTTCGGGTTTCTCATTCTTTTTTTTACTTTTCATTGTGTCTTTGTAGTTATCATTTGAAAAGTTGGATAAAAAATCACTCATAATCTTTTAAAACTCCTTTTTTAAGTAGATACGCTTTGTCAGATTGTTGAGCGATTTCCTGAGAGTGAGTAACGACAATAACGCATTTATTGTGTTCATGTGCTAGCGTCTTAAAAATCTTAACAATTTCTTGCTCCATCTCTTCATCTAAGTTTCCAGTGGGTTCATCAGCTAAGATTATATCAACATTAGTCGCTAATGCACGTGCAATTGCAATACGTTGCTGCTCTCCACCAGAAAGTTGATTTACGATTCGACTCGCTTTATCTTGACCAATACCAATATAATCAAGAAGATTATATGCAACTTTTGGATTATCCTCTGGTAACTCATTTTCAGTAATCGCCATCGGGACCATAACGTTTTCAACACCTGTCAAATAAGGAATTAAATTATAATGCTGGAAAATAATACTAATATCATTTCGACGGTAGTTTTCATAGCCAATCTCTTTGATGTTTTTATTTTCGTAATAAATCGCGCCTTTTTTAGGAGTATCTAACCCTCCAAGTAATGATAAAAGAGTGGTTTTTCCTGAACCAGACTGACCTAGAATTGTATAAAAAGTTCCCTTTTCAAAGTCGACATTAGTATCTTTTAAAATATAACGTAACTTATCTCCATCTTGATAAAAATAATCTAATTTTCTTGCTTTTAATATTGCCATCTTTTTTCCTCCTCTACATCATTATTTTCTTCGGATTAAGTCGCATAATATAAATTAAAGGTGCTATTGTAGAGACCAATACTACGCCTATGCCTACTACATAGAATAAAATGATATAAGAAGCATTTAAAGAAATTTCGTAAGCATCTACCACATCTTCCTCTGAAATTTCAGTATTTGTCAGCTGACCTAATTGCCAGTCATCGGGACCATTGAATCCCATATTTTCAGATTGCTCTGTTTTTTGTGTTTGGATTAATGAATTAGAAAATCCTTTGGCTAATATATTTCCAGTAAAGACCGAAATTGTAATAGCAATAACTGCAACCGTCACTACTTCAATAACAATTTGTCCAATCACTTTACTTCTTTTTTCACCTAAAGCTAAGTAAATACCCAATTCATGTTTTCTATCTCTTAAGAATAAAATGGTTACTAAGGTAATAATTAAGATAGAAGCTAAAACTGAAATAATTAAAACTAATTTAGAGATTTTTGACATACCCTTAACAGGTCCTGCTACTTGATCAAATTTATCTGAACTAACTAAGATTTTGCTATATTTAGCTTTATTATCAGTTAATACTTTTTCAGCTTTAATTCTGAAATCTTCTACCATTTCTGGTTTTTTCAAGATGTATGTAGCTGAACCCAAGTTGTTTTCATCAATTTCTTTTAAAAATTGTTCTTTAGATTGACCATCAAAATTTTGTGGGAATTCTTCAAAATTCTTAATAGCTATCTCTTTATTCATTTTTTGTACGAAATCATTTGGTGCGTAAATCGAATTAACTCGTTCGTAGTAACTCATACTATCCATCATTTTTTCATCACGAGATTTCTTTTTACTATTTTTTTCACCTTGTAACACTTTATAAGTTCCAATAATTTCTACCGAGACATCTTTAATGACTTTTTTTTGATCAACTTTCTTTTCTTCGTCGTCATCACTATCGCCACTATTACCATATATAGCGTCAAAATCTTGTAAAACGTTATCAATAACCATCTTATCGCCAACTCGTAAATTATTCTCTTTAGCGACATCTTCTGATATAACTACGACAGGTTTACCGTTTTTGATTTCATCTTTCTCAAAAATACGGCCTTCTTTTATTTCAATAATATTATTTTTAGTATCTAGTATTTCATTAAAATTAACACCTTTTACGTTAAAAAAGTTCGTTCCTGACACACCCATTTCAGATTTTTCTTCTTTAGTTAGAACCATTTTTAATTTTTCAGTAGTGACGCGACCTGGAATGGAATAATCAAAGTAATTCACTTCACTCAACTCACCAATTTCTTTCAT